>JAJRVZ010000152.1 GCA_024277055.1 Calditrichota bacterium | reverse complement strand
TTGACGGCAGTGAAACCGAAATGGAAATCGGTATACCGTTTAATGTTCTGGACGCCAGTACCAATGTACGTCCGGATATTGATATGGTCGGAATGTGGGATTGGGGAAATCCCGATGAAATGCCGAATGATAATCTGGGCGCAGACCCGGCCTATATGATCGATTATAACCTGATCGATCGGGTAGCCAGTGTATTTCAGGCAAAAGGCCCGCAGATTGATACTCCGATCCTGGTTGACGGGGATATGTTTGACTGGGACGGAATATCCGTGGCTGATGTCAGTGAAATTGCCGAGGACACCGGCGACATGCCGACAGGACCTGAGTTTGATGTAAAGGATGTCTGGATAACCAGCGATTCAAACTTTGTTTATGTACGTATCGGTATTGATCCGACCGGAACCTTCAGCGGACAGTGGAGCAATTACGCAAATGCTCCTGTATTCGAACTGTGGTTTGATACGAATATTGCCGACACGGTCGGTCTTGGCTGGGGTGGTTTCTGGATTCTGGCCGGTGATTATAAAGTTAATCTACAGGATGCCTATAATCCGAATAATCCTCAATCGGAAATAACGCTGTGGAAATACGCCGGGGATTATGACGGTGCGTTCGAGAGCTATGATTCAATCGGTACGGTTTCAGCGGCGGTTAACACGAATGACAACGAAATTGAAGTGGCGGTTCCGCGCGACAGTATAATGGCCGGTACGGATATTCGTCTTTTTGTTTATTCCGTTGGCAATGAAGTGTGGGATAATGAGGAGTACTTCCCGAATGACCAGACAAATGATGTTGGCCCTTCTTATGTACTGAACTACAATTTCATCACCGGAGCTTCCGTATTTAAGGCAGTGGCAGGCCCGACAGCGATTGAAGATGATGATCCGTTTACCGTTCCTGCAAGTTTTAACCTGGAGCAAAACTATCCGAATCCGTTTAATCCGGGTACGACAATTTCCTTTACAATACCACATTCCGGCAAAGTCAGCCTGACGGTTTATGACTTGCTGGGTAAAAAGGTTGCCTCTTTGATAAAGGAGCAGCAGCTCTCAGCCGGAAATTATTCGGTCGAGTGGAATGGCATGAATGACGACGGAACAGCTGCCGGCACAGGGGTATATTTTTACCAGTTAAAAAGCGACAGCCGGAGCCAGACCCTGAAAATGATGTTAATGAGATAAGCAATTAGGAAGGCATGGGCTTGAAGTCCATGCCTTTTTTAACCCTTTGTAGAATAACAATCTCCTGGGATATTATAATGATGCGAAAATTAACTCAACCGGTGTGCTTTCTGTTAACTATGTTTCTGTTTTATTCCTGCCTGCCGGATCGTCTGGCGCCAGTGCCGACAGAAATGTCCCGGCCGGATTTTCTGGGATTTGCACCGGAAAACCGGGGTGCGCTTAATGTTCCGTTACGCCAGCCTGTTATAATGAATTTCAGTGAAAGCATGGATCCGTCCAGTTTTTCCGGGGCGTTTAAACTGGAAAGCATCAGCGGTACCGTTCCCGGCAGCTTCGCCGCATCCGACACCTCAAAAAGTACCATTGTTTTTACACCGTCAACCGATATGAATCCCGCTGAGATCTATGTTGCAAAAGTGTTCGGCGGGGTTCGGGATATGAACGGAAATTCCCGTCTTTCTCCAACGGAGGAAGACGTACCGGAAACAACCTGGGTTTTTACTACCGGGAAATATGCCGAGAATGGTTTTCCACATGTTTTTATTACCGATAAACTGGGATCGAAAATTTATCGTGTTGGTGATCTGAATGCCTATAAAGACAGTATCGAAATTACGCAGGCCAGTCAGGAACTACGTGTTTCTCCGGACGGAACAAAGTTGTTTATTGTAAACAAGACAAATCCCGGAAAATTAACGGTGATGGATCCCGGAACCTTTACGGAAATATCAACGGTGAATGTGGGCACAGGACCCGAAAATGTATTCCTGACGGACGAAAAAGCGTACGTTGTGGATGTTTCGGGCAAAACGATTTCGGTGGTTGATATGCAGACATTAGCCCTGGAAACAACCGTTTCGTTCAGTGACGGTTTTCGTCCGCGTGATATCGTTTACAGTGCGAAATCCAATAAACTGTATGTTTCATCCAATAATCTGAGCGATTTTGCCAAAGTTCGTGTGATTGATGCTTCCGATTATTCAAGTTTTTATGATATCGAAAATGTAATGCCGGTAAAAAGAACTCAGGATATGGAGATTTCTCCTGACGGCGAATATATTTTTCTGGCGGAATTACAAACTACCAATCTGATAATCATGAGCACAACAACAGATTCCGTCGTTTCTCAGATTACAGCTGAATATGTAAAAAACGAAGATGGTGCGGCCGGAAAGAACTATTACTATCTGATCACCAACGGCGGCGGACTGTACAAAATCGACTATTCATCTCTGTCTGTTACGGACTTTTTGTTTCTTGGCAAAACGGCAACCGGGGTGGATGTTACGGCGGATGAGGAACTTTTATATGTTACTACGCCGGTTGATTCCACCGTTCAGGTTGTTGAGACAAGCACTTTGACGCGGATTTCGGAAATAAAAGTACCCGGCATTTTGAAACGAATTGCTGTAAGCATAGCAAATTATTAAAGAAACGATGCAGCCGGATTAAACAGCAACTGTTAAACAGGAAGCGTTTTTACAAAGTATTCAAGATTATTTTGTAAACGGGAATTATCATGAAAAGAATTTTACTATTTATTGTTTTCATTTTATTGCCAGGTGCTGAATCTTTATTGGCACAAAGCGGCGGCAAAATTGTCGGCCAGGTTTTTGATGCCGAAACAGGTGAAGTACTGGTAGGTTGTAATATATTGGTCAAGGGCACATCACTCGGTGCGGCTACGGATAAAGACGGTTATTTTTACGTGCTGAACGTACCCCCGGGTATTTACGATGTTTCTGCCGTAATGATCGGGTATGCCGAGGATGTTCGCCAGGGAGTGAAAATAGTTTCGAACCTTACGGTTAGGCTTGAATTCCGACCCCGGCCGGAACTACTGGTCGGCGAAGCCATTACCGTGGAAGCATTCCGTAATCCGCTTGTACAGAAAGATTTAACATATAAGATTCAGGCGGTAACCAGTGATGAAATCAGCCGGATACCGATAACAACCATCAATGATCTGCTGGTACAACAGGCCGGAATAACCCGTCAGATAAATACTTCGCCGATCAGCAGTCTGCCCGTTTTCGGTCAATTTGCCACCATTCCTACCGATGGGCTGCATTTTCGGGGTGGCAGGGAAAACGAGACGCTGTATCTATTTGACGGTATCAATGTAAGCGATGCTTTATGGGGCGGATACAGCATCGACCCGATCGGCGAATTTACCATCAGCTCGCTGGAAACGTTTTCCGGCACCTTTGAACCACGCTACGGCGATGCCATGTCCGGCGTGGTAAACATAGCCAGTTACGATAAAATAGACATAACTCCGCGATTCAAGGTTAAAATGTTCACGGACAATCATGGGATTGACGCCGCTTCTCAGAACACCAACAGCGGTGAAGTGTTTTTATCCGGTACGTTGCCTTCTGTTAAAAATGTCGGTTTTATCGTCTCGCATCGCAGCTACAGTACGGATGGATACATTAATGGTTATATCTATCCCGAGTATGTCAACAGTGAAGGAACGGACAAATCCGGAAAACCCAAAATTGTGCCGATGCAATACAGTGACACGCAGTTTTCTTTCGGAAAAATGATCTGGAATATTAATGAAGTCCTATCGTTTTCTCTGGGCGGTTATTACGCTAAAGCCAACAGAGGGGTTTACAATCATTATTTTAAATACAATCCCTACGGCACGCCGAGGGTTAACCTCGAAGACAATTTGCTGTACGCAAAATTGAAATACATTCTGAACAACAGCACCTATTTATCGCTTTCCGCGGCAAACTACAATCGGAATTTCCGATCCAGGGTTTTCGACAATGCCGCATATTACGACATTCGCCCCCAGAACGGTACAGCCGAGTTTTCGATTTCAGGCGAGGACTGGGTTTACTTCAACACCCATTTCAACCGGGGCGAAGTGAGCGCGGATATTTTTACGCAGCTCGATAAGATTCACAGTCTGGGCGCCGGTATTACCTACGACCAGTTACGGACAAAACTGGCCCGCAAAAACCCGGACGGATTCGGGGTTCTGGAAGACTATGATTACAAACCGGTGGAAATCAGCGGTTATCTGTCTGATAAAATGGAATTCGATGATATGGGATTGATTGTGAATCTGGGATTGCGATTCGATTACATTGATCCTGCCAGAGACGTGCTGCTGGACCTGAGATCCGTTTCCGATCTTGAAGCGCCGCTTGAAAAAGCCGACAAGATTTTATACGTAACTCCCCGAATCGGACTTAGTTTTCCCATTCTCGAAAAGGCAGCGGTTCGGTTTGGTTACGGTCACTATTATCAGTATCCGGATTATTTTAAAATTTATCAGGGTACATTTTATCTAGATTCGAAAAATGTTTACCGGCCCAATCCGCAACTGGAAAACACTCCGCTGAGCGATCGTCAGGTTAAACCGGAAAAGACAATTAATTATGAAGTGGGAATACAGACCAGGATTTCGGACGATATCGCTTTCGACATTTCCGCCTTTTATCGGAAAACGAGTAATCTGATCGGCGTTTCATTGAACAAAACCCAAACACAGGAAATTATCTCCGTACTTGGCAACGTGGATTATGCGACGGTAAAAGGTCTGGAATTTTCATTGAAAAAACACTTTACAAAAAACTTTTCCGCCTTTCTTAATTACACGCTTTCCAAAACGCTGGTCAGCACATCAATTTTATTTGAGCGGGCAACCGATGAAGCACGAACCTTTCCGGCAAACTGGGACCAGCCGCATTTTTTCAGCGGCAATCTGTATTTTGAATTTGACAACGGTTTCGGTTTCGCCGTTTACGGCAGTGCCTCCAGCGGTTTTCCCTATACCCCCGCGTCGGGCGGGCGCTTCAATCCGAACAGTGAGCGGTCCCCGTGGATCCATTCACTGGACCTGAACCTGTTTAAAAAATTCAAATACCTTGGGATGAACCAGGAATTATTTATTCAAATATTGAATGTGCCCAACCGGCGAAATGTGTGGTGGGTATACGGAGATTCCGGTATTGCCGGTGACGATGCAAATCCGGCCACCTCGCATGACTATACGAATAATCCCGCCATGTACGGGCCGGGACGGGTTATCCAAATCGGTTTTAAACTGTGGAACTAATAATGATGTCCAATAAACAAATTATCTTCACATTCTGTCTGGTTTCGTTTCTTGCGGGAAATCTTTTCGCACAAACCAGCCCGATGGACTGGAAACGCTGGAATGTGATGAATATTAACAGGGTTGCTACCACTTTCGCAAACACCGGTTTGTTGTGCGACGGTAACAATCAGAATTACAATCTGGCACGGCCGCCGTCTTTCGAGTATCCGCAGGGCAGTGGAAAACAGTACGGAACCTGCGTTGGGGTAGTCGTCGGGGCGCCGAAGGACCAGCATCCGGACGTTGTCGGCGGTGTCAACCCGGAAAATCTCGATTACCTCGACGGTACAATGGACGAGGGACCGGCGGATTTCTGGAATGAGGAGCATTTTGCTCCCTATAAGGAATTTGTAAACCCGTCCGTTGCTTCAATCAGCACCGATCCCGAAAGCTGGCCGCAGGTATGGCCGGCCGAGCTGCCTAATTATTATTACTTCGATATCAACGATCAAACCGGGGTTACGAATCCGGTACTGCCCAGCGTACCGATTCTGTTCGATTCGGCGACGGGATGGCCGGGATTCGGTCCTGCGGGTGAACAGCTCTCCGATCAGGAAACTTTCAGTGTGCTTTACGGTTGGGGTGGAACCGATCAGATCGGTGTCGGCGATGCAAAAACACGCTGGCTGCGTACCCAGTTGATTATGCGCGGCATGGCCTGGCAGGGAAGTTTGTATGAGGATTTTATCGTTTGGATTTTCATCGTTCGAAATATTGCGAGTGAACCGATTACCGATATGGCCATGGGTATTCACGCCGATTTCGGATTTTTGCCCGCCTTTCTTCCGGGAATAGGCTACGATGCCGACCGTCATTACTATGATCCGCAATTGCAACTGGCCTATGGCTGGGATGATAATGATTTTGAAGAAAATCCGAACGGAGGGAATCTTTCCGGCGAGGAAGTTGCATGGGCGGGAGTGGTTGCCCTCAGAATGCCCGGTCCTACGAAAAAAGTGGAAGCCTATGATGCCACCCATTTCTGGGAGGGGCAGGCATCCAGCAGGGGAAGCGGCGGCGCACCGGAAATGTATTTCAACTGGAACCTGCTGAACATGGACGATCAGCATGACAGCGACGGCGACCATATCGACGACGATTTTAATGAAAACGGAATTCCGGATGATGAAGAGGGCGGCCCCGGCTACTATGTAGCCAGCGGAGCCGATGGCTTGCAGGTGCTCGGATCGGGACAATTCACCCTGCAGCCGGGTGAAATGGATACGCTGATTTTTGCAACCGTATTCGGAACGAGCGAAGCCGATTTGAAAACAAATGCACAACGGGCGATCACCCTGTATAAAAGTAACTGGAAAGTTGTAAAGGCGCCGCCCGCTCCGAAGGTGGAGGTTTTCAGTTCCGATCGCAAAGTTACCTTGGTTTGGGATACGGAGAGTGAAGCGGACCCGCAATTTGAAGGCTATAAAATTTACCGCTCTTCGGACGGTGGTCAGACCTGGGGTACCGAAAGTTTTAATGATTTTGACGGGGGTATTCATTACATCCCGCTGGCGCAATACGACAAAGTAAACGGAGTGAAAGGATTTTATTCGACTTTGCCGGAATATGCCTGGTTCGACCTCGGCACGGATAGCTGGGTTCCTTTGCGGTTTGAAGTTCAGGCGGATACCATAAAAAACCTGACCCCGACATACCGGTTGCAAAACTTTCAGGACGGCGATTCCGTGAACGTGTTCATTGATCGCGATATCGTTAACGGTTTGAATTACTGGTATTATATCGCCGCCTATGATTCCGGCAACGGAATTATCGGTCCGCTGGAGAATTCTTCGTCTTCCAATCCTGAAGAATTCAACAACACGGTAACGGTACGTGCGGAAGCGCCGATGGCCGTTTCAAATTTGCAGGAAGTTCGGGTGGTTCCAAATCCCTATAAAATCTCGGAGATATGGGAAAGCGGATTTAAGGAACATACTTTGCAGTTCACCGGTCTGCCGGAACAGGCCACCATACGTATTTTTAATGCCGGCGGTGAATTGATAAGAACTCTGTTACACAAAAACCAGAGCTCCGGTATTGAGGTATGGGATATGAAAAACGAGTTCAATCAGTTAATCGCACCGGGGGTTTATTTTTATTATATCAAATCGGACCTGGGTGAAAAGACCGGTAAATTTATTGTGATTCTGTAGACGGGAGTGGATCATGTATAAGAAATCAATAATACTTTTGTTAACTTTACTGTTGCTGCCGGTCAGTCAGCTTTCGGCACAGGAAGTTGATTATTCGGGAACTTCGGCGGCAAATTTTTTGAAAATCGGCGTCGGCGCCCGGATCGTATCGATGGGTGATGCGGGCATTGCCAGCGTGAATGACGCATCGGCGCTTTACTGGAATCCGGCTGCAATAACCCGGGTGGAGGATACGGGATCGATCGTTATTTCCAGCATGAACTGGCTCGTCGACACACGGGTTTCCTACCTGGCCTCGGTATTGAATCTTCCCGGTTTCGGCTATGTGGGCGTGGATGTGCAGTACCTGGATTACGGTAATATCGAGGAAACCACGGTGTATGATCAGGACGGCACGGGGCGTTTTTTCTCAGCCAGTGATCTGGCCGTCGGGCTTGGCTACGCGCGAAGGCTCTCGGAACGATTTTCATTCGGTATAAAAATTAAATACATATCCGAAGAGCTGGCCAATGTATCCGCGGACGCCTTTGGTTTTGACGCCGGAGCTGTTTTTACCACTTCGTTTTTTGACAACGGTTTACGGCTGGCGGCAACGCTGACGAATTTCGGCAACAAAATGAAATTCTCCGGTCGGGATCTTTCCATTACCTATACCCTTCCCGGAAGTCCGAGCAGCAAACAGGTTCCGGCGAACCTGGAATCACTGGAATGGGAAATACCGTTGCTTTTCCGGTTCGGCATTTCAAATTATTTCGTCGACAACGAAGAATATTCCATTTTGGGCGCCTATGAAGTTCTGGACAGCAGGGATTTTGATGTCCGGCACAGTGTGGGAACTGAAATCGGATACAGAAATATCTTCTTTATTCGGGGGGGCTACAAATTCAATTACAGTGAAATTAACTATACGGCCGGTCTCGGCTTCGATTTTACGGATGTCCTCGGGTATAAACTTAAACTGGATTACGCATTCCTGAGTTATGGTGTATTCGAGAGTCTGCATCAGTTTTCCTTTGCCGTCAATTTTTAATGATTAAAACCTGGAAATTAAAAATGCGTTTTATAAAGGTTTTCCTGTCAATTTTATTCGTAATAAGCATTGTCCGGGCACAGACCAATCCGATGGATTTCCAACGCTGGAACGTGTTTGATAAAAATAAAGTGCGCACCGAGTTTAATAACACGGGCCTTTTATGCAACGGAAACGAACAAAGTTTCACGCTGGCACGCGAACCGTCCTTCGAATATCCTGCCGGCAGCGGTCTAAGCTGGGGGACGGGTGTTGGTGTGGTAGTGGGTGCGCCGATAAACCAGGATTCGGGCGCCGTGGGCGGCTGGCCGAAACCGGAAGACGATTACCTTGCCTTCTGCGATGCAACGCTGGATGAAGGACCGGCTGCTTTCTGGGATGAAGAGCATTTCTATCCCTATCCGCAGTTTGTAAGTGGAAATCTGGCCTTGATGAGCGATGATACCACCACGTGGCCTTCCGCCTGGCCCCGGACGTATCCGGTTCTGGATGATCCCATTCTGTTCGATTCGGCGACCGGCTGGCCGGGGTTTGGTCCGAATGGTGAGCAACTGGCCGATCAGGAAATGTTTTCAGTGGTCGAAGCCTGGGGTGGAACGGATCAGCTGACTTCAAACGATCCGCATCCCATTTTTCTGAAAACCCAGATGATTATCCGCGGCATGGCCTGGGAAGGTACGCTTTACGAAGATTTTATTGTCTGGGTATATGTTGTTCGCAATATCGGAAGCGCACCGATCACCGATATGCGTACCGCCATTCATGCCGATTTCAGTTTTATACCCCAGTTCTATTCGGGGGTCGGATTCGATGATGACCGTCATTATTACGATCCTGCATTACAACTTGCCTATGGTACCGACGACAACGGTTATGAAGAGAGTCCCCTGGGAGGCACCATTGCACCGGAGAATATCGCCTGGGCCGGCGTCGTGGCGCTGGAAATGCCCGGTCCGACAAAAAAAGTTGAAACCTATGATGCCTTTCATTTCTGGATGCTGGCTACAACCGCGGCCGGTAACGGTGCCCGTCCGGACTGGTATTTTCAATGGAATGTTCAGAATATAGACGATCCTCAGGACAGTAACGGTGACTTCATTGATGATGATTTTGATGAAAACGGCATACCCGATGCCGAAGAAGGAGGGCAGGGGTTCTACCTGGGTGAAGGTGCGGACGGGGTACAAACACTGGGTTCGGGACCGTTCACTTTGAACCCCGGAGAAAGTGACACCTTGATTTTTGCCACCGTTTTCGGAACCAGCGAAAAAGATATCAAAGTCAATGCACAGCGTGCCATTACGCTTTACCAGAATAACTGGCAGGTGGTGAAGGCGCCTCCCGCCCCCGTGGTTGAAGCTTTTCCGGGAAACCGGAAAGTTACACTGGTCTGGGGAACGGACAGCGAACTGGACAGCCAGTTCGAGGGATACAAGA
The DNA here is from genome assembly GCA_024277055.1 of Calditrichota bacterium. Lineage (GTDB taxonomy): Bacteria > Calditrichota > Calditrichia > JAJRVZ01 > JAJRVZ01 > JAJRVZ01. The sequence continues at coordinate 13,570 of JAJRVZ010000152.1, read as the reverse complement.
TTTACCGCTCGGAAGACAATGGTATTACCTGGGGCTCGAAAACTTTTAAGGACTTCGGCGGCGCTACGCATTTTCTGCCGCTGGCCCAGTTTGACAAGGTCAACGGGATCAAAGGCAATTATCGCACCCTGGCGGAATTTGCCTGGTTTGACCTGGGGGATGACCAATGGGTGAAACTGAGGAAGGCCGTCGAAATTGATTCGTTCGAGTATTTTAATCAGGGTGATTCCATCAACATTTTCATTGACAACAATGTCATAAACGGCATGGAGTACCGGTATTATATCGCCGCCTATGATTCGGGCAACGGAATCATAGGTCCGCTGGAGAATTCATTCAGCAACAATCCTGAAGAAATGAATAATACGGTCGTGGTAACACCGCATGCACCTGTGGCCAAAAGGTCGTTACAGGAAGTTCGTGTCGTACCGAATCCATACACCCTGGCCGAAATCTGGGAACAGGGACTAAAAGATCATCAGATTCAATTCACCAATCTTCCGGACCGTGCGACGATTCGTATTTTTAACGCTTCCGGGGATTTGATAAAAACCATTAATCATGACGGTCGCACGTCAAATGCTCCCAGTATTGCAAAATGGGATTTAAAAAATGAATTCAACCAGATGATTGCGCCGGGCGTTTATTTTTACCATATAAAATCCGGTCTTGGTGAAAAAACCGGAAAATTCATAATCATTCTCTGACATTAAAGAATTGTAATTATTATGCGTTTTAATAACCTGATATTAAAATCCGCGGGAATGGCCTCGCTGCTGGTGCTGTTTTCCTGCGGCATAAACCACGCTGAAACCGGGATCGAAAGTGAAGTTATCAAAGTACGGTTCAACGACCGGATGCAAAGCCGCATCAGTGCAACCTATCCTGATATCACGCCGCTGATGGATGGTTACCGCAATTCGGAATATCTGATAACTTCAAAAGGTGCAATTCGGGATTTTAAACTAAGCGGTAGTAAAACCGAAGAAATTGCCGGTGAATCGGGCCCGGGTTCGCGTTTGATCATCAGTGGTATTTCAACACAGTTCGGAGGCCGGATTCGAAAAACCGTCGAAGTAACCATTTATGACCGTTTTCCTGAAATGGCCGTGTTTGATGTAACTTATGAGAATCTGGGTCAAGATACCGTGGCCGTATCGGAATGGGTTAATAATGAATATGCCCTGATTGCCGGCGAGGGTGAAATACCGTTCTGGTCTTTTCAAAGCGGTTCCTATGAAGAGCGTCCGGATTGGGTTTTACCGGTAAAACCGGGGTTCGCGCAGGAAAATTATATGGGCATGAATGCGGCGGATTACGGCGGCGGAATCCCTGTTTCTGATATCTGGCGTAAAGATGTCGGTATCGGGGTTGGTCATGCTGAATTGGTACCAAAACTGGTGTCGCTGCCGGTAAAAATGAAAAGCAGGGAAAGCGGGGCTGAAATCGGCGTCCATTATAAAAAGGATTACACCCTCAAAATAAACGAAAAATTACATACCTTCACCACCTTTGTATCCGTTCATCGCGGCGATTATTTTCACACGCTCACCATTTTCCGGTTGTTCATGCAGACCCGGGGAATTCAAGCTGTTCAGCCGGGTCCCGGTGCCTACGAGCCGGTTTGGTGCGCCTGGGGATATGAGCGTGATTTTACCCCGGAGGAAATTCTGGGAACCCTGCCGAAAGTGAAAGCGCTGGGTTTCAAATGGGCCGTGCTTGACGACGGCTGGCAGACGGCCGAAGGAGACTGGTATCTGAATCCGAAGAAGTTTCCCCGCGGGGATCGGGATATGCGTAAATTTGTAAATGAAATTCATGCCCGGGGACTGAAAGCAAAACTCTGGTGGGCCCCTCTCGCCGTGGATCCCGGAACGGATTTATACACAAACCATCCCGATATGCTGCTGATTAATAAAGAAGGAAAAACGCAAAGAATCAGCTGGTGGGACAGCGATTATTTATGTCCTGCTTACCCGGGGACAATCGAATATACCCGTAAGCTGGTCAAAAAGATGATTGCGGACTGGGGGTATGACGGACTGAAAATCGATGGGCAACATCTGAATGCCGTGCCGCCCTGTTACAACCCTGCGCATCACCATCAATACCCGGAAGAATCCGTGGAACAGCTTCCGGCGTTTTATGAAATGATATACAATACCGTTACGCAATTCAAAAAAAACGCCGTTGTGGAAATCTGTCCCTGCGGAACAGCCGGATCGTTTTATAACACGGCCTATATGAACCAACCGGTCGCCTCTGATCCCACATCTTCCCGGCAAATCCGCTTGAAAGGTAAAACCTATAAAGCGATTATGGGGCCAAACGCAGCATATTACGGTGATCACGTCGAGCTGAGCGACGGGCAGAACGACTTTGCCTCATCGGTGGGGATCGGAGCGGTGATCGGTACCAAATTTACCTGGCCGAGCGATAAGCATCCGGAAAAAGGGTATATATTAACGCCGGAGAAAGAAAAAATTTGGAAGAAATGGATGTCACTTTATAACCGGTATGAATTGCCGAAGGGGAATTACCTCGGTGAGTTGTATGATATCGGTTACGACCGTCCGGAGGCGCATGTAATCGAAAAAAACGGGGATTATTTTTACGCATTTTACGCAGATGAATTCAGCGGGGTAATACAATTGCGCGGTTTACCGGAAGGACGATATCAGGTTACGGATTATGAAAACAGCAAACCGCCGGCTGAACTCGATGCCGTCAAAAGGGAGATAACCGTCTCTTTTAAAAAGCACCTGTTACTGAAAGCAACGCGGGTAGAAAAATGATAAGACTTCGAGTTTTTTGTTTAATTCTGACGATTTGCCTGCTGGCATTACCGGCCAGGGGTAACGTTTATGTGGAAAAGAATAACGATCTGATAACAGCCGGAAATCGGTTTTATGAGGTGACGTTCCGCGCAGGTAACGGGGAATTCCACCCGCTGCAATTTAAAAATAAACTATCCGGCTTCATTTACAGGCTTTCCGGCGATTTTTTCGGGCTGACGGTCACCTACATCGGGGAGGATATTACCCCGCCTAAAAATTCACCGACCCGGTTATTCACATCGGATTTTTCCCTGCAAAACTTCTCGTCGGTTCAAACGGCGGACGGTCAGGTATTAAAATTTGAATTTATTAAGGATGCACTTGCGGTTAAGTTAACCATTGAATTAAGTAATAAAACCCCGCAGCTAAAAACAACTCTGGAAGTTCGCGATATCTGGGAAAGCAGTATTTTTCTTGAAAAAATATCCCCGCTTATTCTTCATATTCCGGGGGTGCAATTTAATTTCGGCGGTTTCGGTCAACCGGTATTTGCCGACGACTTTTTTTCAGTGCTGGAATTCCCGGCCGGTTATACGAAAAAAACTGATGCGGGTAAAATCCGGGTCTGGCACTACGTGGGAGAAAAACTATCCCATTCGGCGTCCTACCGCAGTCACCGGGCGGTTATCGGTTTTACCCGCAACGGGTTGGTGCGGCGCGATTTTCTTGCCTATATCGAAAGTTTGCGACCGCGGAAAACAGCCCCCTTTACCCTGTATAATACCTGGTATGACATCCGTGATTTCAGCTATGAAAAACTGTTCACCACCATGGACAATTTTAAAAAGAGTCTGATCGACCGTTATAATTTAAAACTGGACGCCTTTGTCATCGACGACGGCTGGGACAACCTCGACTCGGTCTGGGAGATCGATTACACGAAATTACCGCAGGGCTTCACTCCCCTGACCCGAAAGATAAAAAAAGCGGGCAGCAATCTCGGGCTGTGGATTTCTCCCTGGAACGGTTATGATAAAGCGGTTAAAAAACGGGTTGCCTGGGCCGTGAAGGCAGGTTATGAGACTTCGGGGTCACATTTATGTCTCGGCGGGAAAAAATATTTCCGGACCTTCAAGAAAAAAGTTATCAACCACCTTAAAGAAGGGGACCTTTCTTTCTATAAAATAGACGGTTTTTTATCTGCCTGTAACGAAAGGAATCACGAACATCTGCCGGGTATTTATTCGCGTGAATTTCTGACCGGCCGATTCATCGAAGTGCTGAAGGAAATCCGCAAAGTGCAGCCGGATATTTTTATTGATATCACGGTCGGCACATGGCTGAGTCCCTGGTGGCTCATGTATGCCGACGCCGTATGGATGACCGGGGCTGATTTCGGCCATGCGGAGGATGTGCCTGCCTTCAGCGAGCGCGACAAGGCCATTACTTTTCGTGACTATACTCTGTACAAGGATTTTGTACGTGACGGTTTGCAGTTTCCTTTGGCCAATGTGATGACCCATGGCATCATCAAGGGCAAACTGAACCTGCTGGGCGGAAAAGATGAAACGTTGCGCAACTGGCAGGACAACACGGTCATGTATTTCAGCCGCGGCGTGATGATGTGGGAGTTGTACATAAGCCCGGAAATGCTTTCCACGGCGGAATGGGATTTTATGGCTGCGATGATGAAATGGAGCAAGGCCAACGAAGACCTGTTAATGAATACGCGCTTCATCGGTGGTAATCCCTATGAACGAGAGGTATACGGATATTTTCATGAAGGAGCGGACCAGTCGATTTTGATCGTCAGAAACCCCTTTGTCCGGACCCGTAAAATCAGTTTCACAACGGATGAATTGTTCCGGGTCAATAAAAACGGCAGCTATGCTGCCGAACAGTTGTATCCTTTGGAATATATTCACTCTTCCCTGTTTTCAGGGCAAAATACTCTAAACCTGACCCTGGCCGGTTATGAAGTGAAAGTCCTCAGATTAACAGCCGCCGGAAACGAGCGGGTTCCATCACTGGCAGGTGTCCCCTTAAATAAACTCGGCCCGGATGGAAACAAAATGACGATCGAATTGTTCGATGACCCGCTGGAAAATAACTGCCTGGAAATTCAGAATGAAGAAAGTATAAGCGAGCTGTATTTGAATGACAGAAAAATTGATGCGGATGAATTGAAACGTTTTATCTGTAAAGCCAACAATCATGGAAAATACAAATTTCAATCTGCCATCAATCTAGAATCCATTTCCCGAAATTCCGTTGCGGGTACCATCACTTTTGCCGATTCCCTTCATGTTTTTGACGGCCGGTTAGGCATTCTTCTGGATTTCAAATCAGCCGGAACGGAATTGAAGGTGAGCATCGATAACCAGGCGGATGAAAAGGATTACAGCGTAAAAAAAGGCGCGAATGGTTTGTGGTACTGGATACTTGTTCCGTTGGAAAACGGGAGCCGTACCTTCCGTTTTACTATTACCGAAAAAAATGGGGGGCTTATGCCTGAGGGTAATATCAGCGTTCATGCGATCGGCAAAATTAAACTGCAGTCCCTCGGAAAAGTCACGATAAAATCAAAAACAGATTTTATTGCAGAACAATATACCATTCCCGTGCAGCCGGGTGTCAGAAATATTCTGCAAACACTCTTCAGCGGAAAAATATAGAACCGGAGAAATAATGTATTTTGATTGGATCACATGGTCGATCTGGCTGATAGGGCTGATCATTCTGGTTATCTGGATATACGTTCCCTATAAAGAATTTAGAAAACTGCTGGCAAACAGGAAAAAATCGGATAGGGCAAACTGAGATCGGAATCGTTCAAGAAAAAGGAAAAAAGACGTGGCGGTAATTGATATTGTTATTGTGATCGCATTTTTAATTCTGACCTTCCTGGTTGGTTCTTTTTTTTACAAATGGGTTGGTGATCCGGACGATTTTTATCTGGCCGGGAGAAAATTGACCCCTTTTATTCTGGCGGCGGTTATCACCGCCACCAATGTCAATTTATACAGTTTTGTGGGTCAGGCGGGAATTGCCTATCAACACGGTATTTCGATCCTGTGGCAAACCTGGACGGGAAACATGGCGCTGGTTTTTTCAGGTTTGTTCATTATTCCGATCATGCGCCGGTTAAGAATCCGCACCGTGCCCGAATTCCTTGAATTACGATACAGTAAAAGCGTTCGCGTGCTGGTCGGGGTGCTGTGGGTATTTCGGCTTGCGTTCTGGTTGGGTGTGGTTTTATACACCGCGGTTGTGGCGGCACAGGCCATCACCGGTATTGAATCCTACACCTTTTGGATTATAGCCTTTGCCGTGGTCGCAATTATTTATACGGTACTGGGCGGAATGTGGTCGGTGGCCTTTACCGATGTAATGCAGTTTGTCTTTATGCTCGGCGGCGCTTTAATCGTTCTGCCGCTTGCGATGTCCGCCGTCGGCTGGATGCCCGGTCTGATCGAGAAACTACCGGAGCACAGCCTGACCCTGGTTCGGGAAACCGGAACGTATAACTGGAAATTTATTCTGGCCATATTCTTACTAGGGATTGAATGGGCCAGTGTCGATCAGGGTTTGTTACAACGTGCGTTCGGCGCCGAAAGCACCAAAACCGTTGCCAAGGGGCTGGTACTTGCCGGAATTATCACGACACCGTTTGCCCTTCTGTGGAACTTACCGGGACTGGCGGCATCGGTTTTGTATCCCGGTTTGCAAAATCCCGATCAGGCGATTCCCATGCTGCTGTCCAGGATGGTCCCGCCGGTGATTCTCGGGCTGGTGGTGTGCGGCTTGTTGTCTTCACAGTTATCCACGATTTCGGGAAATCTGAATGGTGTGGCAACGCTGTTCACCAATGATATTTATGAAAACCTGAGAAAACGCAAAGCAACCGACAAAGAAACACTTTTCATCGCCAGGCTGATGACGCTGATAGTCGGTATTTTTATGATTGTATTCGCTTATTTTGTACCCAAAATGGGTGGAGCGGTGGAGGCCTATTTAACAATTATCGGAATTATGGACATGCCGTTGTTTATTGTGGGAATTTTTTACGGCCTGTTGTGGAAACGGGCCACCAGCAGCGGTGCGATACTGGGGTACCTGGCCGGGGCGCTGGCCGGAATCTTCGGGAAATTCGTGTATATGTTCGATTTCAACCTGACGACGTTTATCAGCGCCGGCGCCGCCCTGATCGTACTGCCGGTGGTCAGCTGGCTTACCAAACCCGAAGCAAAAGAAAAAATTGAAAATGTATGGCGCGCACGAAAAACCAGTGAGGAAGAAGAAAAATCCGGTGTTACTTATAACATTATTCCGAAAACAAGAAAGGGTAAATTAAGCGGTTTGGTCTATTTGAGCGGTGTGTTGATTTTTATCGGAGGCGTATTAACCGGAAGCAACGGATGGCCTTATGCATCGTTCATAGCCGTTTCCGGGATGGTGATATATTTTCTCGGTGGCCTGTTAAGAGTCCATTTCGATTGATACGGGGTGTGTAATTGGGCGGAAAAACGAAAGCTTTGATTCTGGCGGCCGGCAAAAGCAAACGAATGAAATCGGATAAAAGCAAGGTGCTGCATCAGCTGATGGGAAAAACTCTGATCGAATATGTAGTCGAGGCGCTGGAAACGGACGCTGTTGAAGAAATCGGTTTGGTTGCGGGGCCGCATAATATCAGTGAGTTGAAAGAACAACTGGGTGAGCGTGTAAAATATATCCTTCAGGAGCGGCAATTGGGTACCGGCCATGCGGTTCTGTCGGCAAAAGACTGGCTGAGCGGTTTTGACGGAAATCTTCTTGTTGTGGTTGGTGACGCCCCTTTTCTGGAAAGGGAGATCGTGGAGCGACTTGTAAACATGCAGGTTGAAGGCGGCCATGCCGCTGTTTTTCTGACAACCGTGTATGAAGAATCTCCTCCGCCCTACGGTCGCGTGGTGCGCTCTGACGATGGCCGTGTTTTGCGAATTGTTGAAGAAAAAGACGCCGACGATACGGAAAAGAAAATTCGCGAAGTCAGCACATCCCACTATTGCTTCGACTGGCGGAAAACGGAAAAAGTTCTTGACAAGCTCGGGAATGACAATGCCCAGGGGGAATATTATTTACCGGATGTAATTGCATTGCTGATCAATAGCGGGGAAAAGGTGGAAACGCTATGCGTTGATGATAAACTGATCACTTTCGGAATTAACAGCAGGGAAGATATGGCCTATGCTGCCCGTGAAATGAAAGAGCGGATTCTTAAAAAATGGTCGGCGCGCTCGGTTACCATTGTCGATCCGAATACGACCTTTATTGACGCCACGGTAGCGATAGGGAGCGATTCCGAAATTTTACCTTTTACCTATTTATCCGGCAATACGAAAATCGGCCGGAAATGCAAAATAGGTCCTTTTACAAGGATCGTAAACAGTAAAATAGAAGACAATCATTGTATACAATTTACAAGTGTCATTAACGGGAAAAGTATTGTTATGGATGAATCGAAGAATTGCAGGAGCTGAATATCAACAGTATGAAGACTAACGGAGAAAACCGAAGCGTAATTACGGAAGATAAAATTGCCATTTCCGTGCCCGGTCGGATATGTTTATTCGGCGAGCACCAGGATTATTTGAAACTCCCGGTAATTACCGCCGCCATCAATCTGCGTGTAAATATAAGTGGTCAACCCCGAAACGACCGTAAAATAAACCTGAATCTGCCGGATATTAATGCCAGAGAAAATTTAAAGATTCCCAACGGGGATAAACTGTATTCGTATTCAAGAGAACGCGATTATTTTAAAAGTACGATTAATGTACTGCTGAAGGAAGGGGTCGAATTACAAAGAGGATGCGACTGTGACGTGCATGGGAATATTCCGATCAATTCCGGGACCTCTTCCTCATCCGCGCTGAATGTTGCCTGGGTGAAATTTGTTCTGGAATTAATGTCGGATTCGAAACAAATATATGAACAACCGGAGGAAATTGCTCGACTTGCCTACCTGGCCGAGGTGGAAGAATTCGGCGAGCCCGGTGGAATGATGGACCATTATGCAACGGCGGTCGGTGGCGTTCAGTATATTGAATTCAATGATCGTGTAAAGACGAAGGCTCTGACGAGGGAATTAGGGGCTTTTGTTCTGGGTGATTCCCTGGAAGCAAAAGATACCGTGTATATTCTGGGTCATGTAAAACAGAATATCATACATGCCGTAAAAAAAATTCAAAATTCTGATAAATCTTTCAATCTTAAAAAGAGTACCTTGTCGGGGTTACGGGAATACGAATCCTTAATCTCCCGCGAACAGCTGACGGTTTTGCAGGGCACCCTGGAAAACAGGGATATTACCCGACAGGCTTTCAATTTGCTGGGCCGGGCGGACTGTGATTGCCGGGAACTGGGCAGATTACTGAATGCCCATCATGAAATTCTGGACAGAAAACTGAACATCAGTACAAAAAAAATCAACAGAATGCTGGCGGGGGCGTTATCTGCAGGCGCTTACGGCGGGAAAATCAACGGATCAGGGGGTGGCGGATGTATGTTTGCCTATGCGCCGGAAAACCCTGAAAAGGTTGCACAGGCGATTGAGGAAGAAGGAGGTAAATCGTATATTATCCGTATTGATGACGGGATACGGGTAGATTATCCTGAAAATTGAAATTACTGAATTCTAAATCCGACGTGACCAATGAAACGTCTTATATTAAAAGAACAAATCGGAAAAAAGGTATTTGCCAAACAACGTATCCGCAAAAACCGAATATTATCTGCACTCCGCGACTGCGATAGCCTTACCTACACTGAAATAGCAAATATAACCCGATTCAGCTTACCCATGGTCTCGAAACTGGTTGGCGAACTGATCGGCGAGGGGTTTGTTGTCAGAACGGATCAGCGCCAGAGCAAAGTCGGGCGACCCGCCAACCTGGTCCGCTTAAACCCGGAAGCGGCGTATATCCTGGGAATCGATATCGGACGTACGGTCACGAATATGGTATTACTGAACCTGATGCAGGAACGAGTCGGCGAATTAAGTTTACCGACCGTAAACGTCCAGAATCAGGATGAACTTATTGATACTCTTGATGATGAAATCTCACAGATCATATCGAAGGCGGGTATTTCCTACGACAAGATTCTGGGGATCGGCATTGCGGTTCCCGGGCTGGTAAACAGCGAGACCGGTTTCAGTTACACTTATCTGAATTTTGGTGATATTCCGACCAGCATCATTTTCGAACAACGCTTCCGTAAACCGGTAATTATTGAAAATGATGTTAACGCCATGGCGCTGGGTGAACTCTGGTTCGGGAAAGCGAAAAATGTTCGTAATGCCGCCTGTATCAACCTGGGCTGGGGAATCGGCATGGGGCTGATATTGAACGGCGAATTGTACCGGGGAAGCGCGGGTTTCGCCGGTGAGTTCGGGCATATGACGGTGATCGAGAATGGTCAATTGTGCACGTGCGGAAAGCGGGGATGCCTGGAAACCGTGGCTTCGGGCAGGGCGATCGGTGAAATCGCAAGAAAGCAGCTCAGCGAAGGCAGTACCAGTCAGCTGACTGAAATCGCCGCCACTTCACCTGATAAAATTGATGAAGCCCTGATCGTGGAATATGCCAAAAAGGGAGATCAGTTTTCAATAGAATTGCTCGAAAACGCCGCCAATTACATCGGCAAAAGCCTGGCCGAACTGATTAATCTGCTGAATCTGGAACTGATTATTCTGGGCGGGCGCGGAAGCCGCGGCGGCGAAATCATCCTCTATCCGATTCATTCGGCCACCGTAAGGCATTCTCTGGCCGATCTCAATAAAAACGTGCGCATCCGTTGTTCCGAGCTGGGGGATTACGGGGGGTGTCTCGGCGCCGCTACGCTGATCACCAAACAAATATTCGATACGTCGCATATTGATGTCGGGAAATACGTGTAATCCCGGCCGGGTGTTTGATTGTTGGTCGATTTATTACAGTGCGCCCCGAAGGGGCTCAGTCACTATTATTAATCCTTCTTTCTATAAACAGATCGTCCCTGACGGGACTGATTGCGGTTGGTCCGAATTCAGTAAAAACCTGTTGCAGGCAACGGGAAGGATTAATAGTAATAAATCGCTTTTATAAACAGATCGTCCCTGACGGGACTGATTGCAGTTGGTCCGAATTCAGTAAAAACCTGTTGCAGGCAACGGGAAGGATTAATAGTAATAAATCGCTTTTATAAACAGATCGTTCCTGACGGGACTGATTGCGGTTGGTCCGAATTCAGTAAAAACCTGTATCAGGCAGCGGGGAAAATCAATAGGATTAATTCCCTTTTATAACCAGATCATCCCAGACGGGACGGGTCGGCATCCAAAGAATAAGAAGGGTATGGGTAAAATGATTTTAATATCAGAGTTATATTTTGTAGTTTTGTATTTGAAAAAGACAATAATGAATTCACTATAATTTCAGAGTTATCGAATATGAAACGCGATAAAAATCTCGAAACCCTTTCCTGGGAGCATCACAACGGACTGGTGGCGGCATTTCGTCTGAAACGCGGTCTTAAAAAAAAAGATGTCGATATTTCCCTGTTGCGACAGTACACGCTGGATGTCTGGAATGACGAATTGGAGCATCATTTCCGGCAGGAGGAGGAAGTGCTGGTTGAACCGTTGAGAAGCGAAAAAGCCGGGCGCGAACTGCTGGACAGGATGCTGAGCGATCACGAACGGTTTCGTGAACTGATTACGGTGATTGATACGGAAAAGGACGGGGTTGCGGAATCAATTGCCGAATTTGCCGATTTGCTGGAAAGGCATGTGCGATTCGAGGAGCGGCAGTTATTCGAATGGCTGCAGGATAACACGTCTGCCGACCAGCTGGCCGCCATCGGAAAATTTCTTCACGAACAGCACCGTCCGGTAGACAAATGTTACACGCCCGAATTCTGGAAATAGGAGTTCAGCTGACGGGATACCAGTATTTACGGGATTTTTAATAAACGGAATGGCTCACCCGAATAAAACTAAAACGACTTTTATATCTAATATCCTGTCGATTCTGTAATCCCGTCAAAATTTACGGGGCAACCGCCTGCATCATGATTCCGCAAATCCACGCCGCGTAGGTTCCGACCGCATAACCCAGTACCGCCAGCAACACCCCCACCGGCGCCAGGGCGGGGTGGAAAGCCGCGGCGACAATCGGCGCCGAAGCCGCCCCGCCGATATTGGCCTGACTGCCCACCGCCACAAAAAAGAACGGCGCACGAATCATCCGGGCTACAACAATCAGAATAACGATATGGATCAGCATCCACACGGCTCCGACCAGGAACAGGCCCGGATTCTCGAATATGGCCAGGATATTCATCTTCAAACCGAGGGTTGCCACCAGCAGGTAAAGGAACAGGCTGCCGATGGTCGATGCACCGGCGCCTTCGTAACTGCGCAGGTTGGTCAGAGAGAGCAACAGTCCGCCCGTAGTAGCCAGCACCACCACCCAGAAAAAGCCGGAAGTCAGGCTGAACTTCTCCAGCACCGGGTAATGGTATTTCAGGAACGGCGCAATAATATCCGCCAGGAAATGGGCAACGGCGGTGACGCCGAAGGCCACGGCTATGATAACCATGAAATCGGTAAGCGACGGAATGCGGGCGGTCTGCTCGTGGTATTCCTCCAGCCGTTTCTTTACGTCATCGATGGCGGAAGCATCGGCGTTAAGCCGTTTGTCCAGCCGTTCGGAAATGCCGGCGCCGTAGAGCAGGAAGGCCATCCAGATGCCGTAAATGATAACGTCGATGGTGATCATGGCCGAGAAAAGATCGTCCCCCACCTGGAACACTTCCTTCATCGCCGCCTGGTTGGCGCCGCCGCCGATCCAGTCGCCGGCAATGGTGGCCAGTCCGCGCCACACGGCATCCGGGCCTGCCCCGCCGACGGTCTCCGGTGAAAACACGGAAAAGATGAGGATGGTCAGCGGTCCGCCGATAACGATGCCGAAGGTAGCCGTCAGCATCATGATCACCGCTTTAGGGCCGAGACGGATGATGCCTTTCAGGTCGATGCTGAGTGTCAGCAGTACCAGGCTGGCCGGCAGCAGGTAGCGCGAGGCGACGAAATACAGTGAATTGTCATCGGGATTGATCAACCCGGCGGTGTTCAGCAGAGAGGGTACGAAATAGCACAGCAGCAGCGCCGGGAAGTATTTGTAAAAAGTCTGCCAGCCTTTTGTTTTTAAACCGGAGGTATAAAATATGGCGGCAAGGATCGTGACCAGTACACCGAACAGCACGGTATTGTTGGATAGCAACGGCATGGTATTTCCCTGTGATGATTAAAGTAGGAATCTTAACAGGATAGCATGAAAAAAACAAGTTTTAGTCATACCGGTTCATAATAAACAGCAGACCGACACGGATACACACGGAAATTACACGGAATCGAATAATTTGATTCTGCCGAAGAGCAGTTATCCGCACCAGACGCCAATGATCAAAAGCAGGTTATTTTTCTTGCGTGCAAGGGTTTTCGTCGTTATTTTTATTGTATGGTTCCCGCAGGTTGATTTTTCGTCTAACAATTGAATTGTTAATCCGCCGGTAGAACTGAAAATATAAAGAGTTGGAAGAGGTTCTTTTAACGGATGTTTTTCCGTTAAAAAGATATAAACAAAAAATATATATTCCCGTTAAACGCAATTGTTCGTTTATCGGGACGTTCGTCGAAATCGCTGCGCTCATTCGACGAACGAAGTGACCGGCAGCGTCGGGTTTCTCCTTGTCGCTGCGCGACTACGTCGAAC
>JAJRVZ010000151.1 GCA_024277055.1 Calditrichota bacterium | reverse complement strand
GGTAACGAAATGGGTAGTGGCGGTGACATCCCGCCGGATCAGCGGTTTTCTGGCGGTAACTACAATTTTATCCGTCATTTCGATGGTTACCGGTTCCATTTCAAAAAGCAGCGTTGTTCGCAAATCCACCAGGATGGTGACATCCTGTTTGTGCAGGGTGCGGTAGCCGATGCTGGTGGCGCTGACAGTATATTTACCGGGCGACAACCGGCCTATCAGGAAAAAACCTTCTTCGCCGGTGGCCGCTCCGCGGTTTTTACCTTCAATCACGATATTGACTCCGCTCAACGGTTCGCCGCTTTTTTTGTCGATGACCCTTCCGGCAAGGGTGCCGTAAATATCGGCGCGGGCCGTTTGAAATACCATTAAAAGCATCAGCAGAATGCCGGGCACTACCGGCGCGGAAAACGGTAAAGATAAAAGCCGGGGATTAACCCTTTCGGCACGGCGTTGACTATACAAGGGATTTATTTTGTACATTCCGAATCGTTTTCTTATCGTTTTATAATCCAGATAAATCCCTGGTAATCAAGGGACAGGTCCCGAAGGGCGGTGGGTTGTCCGCTGTTAAAAGGAACGTAAGTTTCCAGTATTTTCAGCCGGCGGTCGCACTGGTAGAGCAGTTCGCGGTTAATATCGGTGACCCAGAAATAGAGATCGTCACGAGCGATGGAGGTCATCCAGATGTTCTGACGATTGATGCTCATGCTGCGTCTGTAGCTGCCATTGATAGAATAGACGTGCATTTCGCCGAAGTCGGAAATGTAGAGGCTGTCGGCGTACCGGAAAATATCCATCGGCCGGTGCTGCAGCAGAAAGGTATCCAGAATGGTTACTACCCTGCCGCTGCGTTGCATGTGAAAAAGAGTATCCGGCATTTTGGAAATATAAAAACGGCTGTCGTCGTTGCCGAATGCAATATTTACTACGGCAATTTCCGGAATGCGCAGCGGCAGGCGGTAATTGCGTTCAACAGACCATTGTGCGGTTTGAGTATCGTAGCGCAGTAAATGCAGGTTGCTGTCTTCCATATCGGATTGCAGCACAAGGGCGTTCATGTAACTGGTTTGCAGTTTCGGGTAAAGTGCCAGCCGGCTCTGTGCGAAATCTTCCAGAACCCGCGGTATGGTCTTTCCGGCCGGTAGTTCGTAGGTAATGGTCGTGTCGTTATAGGTCTGGAAATAGCCGCGGGACAGCACACGGTAACCGTCGCGGTCGAAAAACAGGTCGAAAGTGCCGATGTACATGGTATCGATGGTAAACATACCCCGGCTGTCGGTGGTCAGTATGCGTTGAGCGAAGTTGACCGGGAACGCCAGTTCCAGGGGGACAATCGTTACGCTGATACCCGCCAGGGGCGTTTGCAGGTCGATATCGACTACCCTGCCGGTAAAGCGGTAATGTGGGGTTTCCGGCTCGGTAACTTCGTTGTCCTGCCTTTGCCAGCAGGCGGAGAACATCAGCAGAAAAACCGGCAGAAGGTATTTTATTTTTTTCATGGCACTTTCACGGTTATTCAATACCGGGTAAAGATAGTTACTGACGGGGATGGATTCAAGCGCATTAACCGCCGTTTACAGTTTGCGGCAGGAAAATTCCCTTCAACGGACGAGATGGCCGGTTAATTTTATTTTATACAGCCTTTTTACGAATTATTCATAATAAATTATTAAATTACAGGAAACGAAAAGAGACGGACGCGTTATGGATTTGAAACTTGCAGTACTGATTGACGGTGATAATATCCCGTCGGAATACGTAAAAGAGATGATGGCGGAAATCGCCAAATACGGGAATCCTACCATTAAAAGGATTTATGGAGACTGGACCAAACCCAACCTTTCGAAGTGGAAAAACATTCTGCTGGAAAATGCGATAACACCGATCCAGCAGTACGGATATACACGGGGAAAAAACGCGACCGATTCGGCGATGATTATCGATGCGATGGATATTTTGTATTCGGAAAAAGTGAATGGTTTCTGTCTGGTTTCCAGCGACAGCGATTTCACACGGCTGGCTACCCGATTGCGTGAGGCGGGGATGACTGTTATCGGTCTGGGGGAAAAGAAGACACCCGAGCCGTTTATTGCCGCCTGCGATCGTTTCATTTATATCGAAATACTTAAAAGCCGAGATGAGGAAAGTGAAGTGGAAACCCGGTCTGCGAAGGCTGCGAAAAGCGAAGTCGATAAGATTACCCCGAAAGTCATAAATTTAATTGCCACTACCATTGCCGACCTTGCAGACGAAGACGGATGGGCGTTTTTGGGTGATGTTGGAAATCTTCTGCAGAAAAAGCAGCCGAATTTCGATTCAAGAAATTACGGGTTTCAGAAACTGACGCCGTTGATCAAGTCTATCGGTAAATTCGAGATTGATCAGCGTGAAAGCCCTAAAGGACGTTTCAAACTGATTTACGTCAGAAATAAATCGTGAGTACTATTAACATTTCATGGAATGCTAATTCGTTCCTGAAACGGTGATTACTGAAAATCCTGATAGCTGTTCTTACATCCGAGAGGTAATGCCGGTTGCAGAATACATTTTTCTTTTCCTGAAAATAATCCATCCCGCCGTCGTCATTAACAGAAGTAAAAATGCGAACAATTGACCGCTGGTAAAAATCCCTCCATACAGCGCCTGGTAATCGCCCCGAAAGAATTCCAGCCAGAAGCGGGTAAAAGCGTAGGCCGCGAAATAGCCAAGGGTCAACTGACCTGGTTTCAGGAATTTTTTACGCCACAGGTAGCTGAACAGCAGAAACAACAGCAGGCCGTTAAGGCCGAGATACAGTTGCACCGGGTGCAGGGCAAGCGAAGAATCCGCCATAAGCGGAATGAGCCCTTTGTGCACCTGATGGGCGAAGGGAATGCTGCCCGGCGGATAACTGACCGCCCAGGGTACTTGACTGATCCCGCCGAAATCGTCACCGTTGAGGAAGCAGGCCCAGCGTCCGATAAACACGCCTAATCCGAGAACCGGAGTAAAGGTATCGAGAAACGGCAGCAGCGGTCGGCGATTGAAATACAAATAGAAAATGAAGCCGGCAATCCCTCCGAGATACGCCCCCCAGGAAAAGGTTGCGCCGGAGACCGCAAACAGGGCGGCAAATGGGTCCGGAAAACGGTCAAGATGCCACAAGATGTAAAACAATCGTGCTCCGATCAGTCCGCCCAGCATGGCAGTCACCGCAGCGCCGGCGGCGAAGTAGGGTGGTAACCCGGCCTGTCTGCTGCGCCGCACGAAGATAATCATTCCGGCCAGCATGGCAACGGCGTAGACCATGGCGGGATAGGGCACCAGCCAGTCACCGAGGCCGGTGCCCGTTGCGTGGTTTATCCATTCAACAATTCGTGGTCGCATTTACAAAATACGGATCAGATAATCAGGAGCGATTTTTCAACCGGCGCATCCACCATAATCCGAACAGGACGGGGAGCAGGGTGACAGCCACCGCCGATTTGGGAGTGGCGGCCGAAGCGCCGCAGGCGCACTCACATTCACCGCTGTCGTTGATAACGGCGTAGGGTATCGGTGCATTCGGAAAGAAACCATTGCCGGGGTTCACTGAACTGCGTGCATTGCCGCCGGTTGCGTTTGTGGTAGTCACCCGGTAAAACAGACGGTTGCCGGCGCGCAAAGTGGTCCAGTCAGCCTGCGGCAATTGCCAGGTTGCCCTTCCGCCGTCGGCGGCGATAACACCGCCCAGAACGCCGCTGGAAACCAGGTTCCGGGTAAAGTCGGCATCATTGGCCACATCGATGGTAAAACGGGTGTTGAACG
>JAJRVZ010000150.1 GCA_024277055.1 Calditrichota bacterium | reverse complement strand
GATTACCCGCAAATCGCAATCAACCTGCTGAAAGAACTGACCCATCGGTTACGCCGCAGTGATTCGCAGATAAAAAGTCTTTCCCTTCAAAACGCCACCGGCAAAGTGGCCAGCACCCTGCTGCGGATCGCCGACGACAGCGGCAAAATCCATCAGGGTCAGGTCGAAATACCCCGTCTTCCACCGCAACAGGACCTGGCTAATATGGCCGGAACCAGCAGAGAGACAATTTCCCGGGTTTTAAAATCTTTACAGAAAAAAGGTTATCTGAGAAAAGAAGGAAGCCGATTAATAATACTTGATTACGAAACATTCAAATCTGATTTTTCATAAATGAATGAGATCAAGCTTATTAAATATCGGCATCATAGGGAACGACAGGGAGAGAAACAGAACTCTACAGCTCAATCTGAAAAATCCTCGTTATAAAACAGTCCTCTTTGAATTACAGGCGGCCATGGATCAGCATTTGCGATCCGATCCGTTCGACCTGCTGATATTTGATTGTGTAAGTTTTCCCGGATTTGCCTTTCGTGATTTTGCAGCGCTCAGAAAGGAAAAACTTCTGCAAACAACCCCGTTTCTTTTCATTCTCGCAACGGACGAACTGGTTTCCAGAAATGATATTTACAAGGATGAGCAGAGTAATTTCCTGATAGAACCGGTAGACAAATTCCAGTTGCTCGCCACCGTTAAGATGATGCTGGCACATCAGGAACTGGAAAAGCGGATGTTTCTTTATCAGGATATTCTGGAAAGCGAGAAACAGCTGTTCTATTATCTGGATGAACTTCTTCAATTGAACAGTTTGCAGGGCGCTGGTGATACCGAATCCTTTTTCCATGAACTGGAAGTAAATGTCGTCAAAAGAATGGAACTTACTTTCGCCACGGAAATGGCCGTTTACATGCGCTATGATGAAAAAAACAAACAATTGGTATGGCAAAGTTACGGCAAGGACAAAAATGAAATCGAAAAACGGTTTGTTTTTTCCCTGGAAAATTCGGAAATAAGGCGATCCCTGCTGGAAAACACTCCAATGATATTTGAAGATCAGAAACTGATTGATCCCTTTGTTCAGGAACTCGAAGAGGCGGTCGGGTTTGAAGTATCATCGTTGCTTTTCGCCCCCTTTAATGTTTTGCATAAACCGCGCGGCAGCATCGTGCTGATCAACAAAATCTATCGCAATTCTTTCTCTCAAAATGACCTGGCACTGGTTCTAATTACGCTACAGAAACTAAACCATTTTCTGGAATCCGTATATTTGCGCATGTTGAATATCAGTGAATTTGATCTGTTGTTCGACTATTCCGGTGAAAACAATCAGAATCGGCTCGAATTCGGCTTATACCGGGATATATTGCAATCGGTCACCTTCGGTCTGCTTGTGTTCGATTCGGCCTTTAAAATCGTTTTCGTGAACGATTTTGCAGCAAAAACATTCGGCATTGATACCGGGGGAAAACATGAACTGAATGCCGTGCTCGGCAGTTCCGCTTTCAAACAGATTAAAGCGCATATCAGCGACGGAGGCTTGCCGGCGCTGCGGCAGGAAGTGGAAGTTGGAGAGCACGGCAAAAAAAATCTGTATCTCGGATATTCTCTTTATTCGTTATTAACCCCGGAAAACGAGGAGCGGTATGTGCTGACTTTTATGGAGATTTCTCAGACAAAAAGATTGCAGGCGGAAATTATCCGCATGGATCGCATGGCCTCACTGGGGGTCCTGGCCTCCGGTATTGCGCACGAAATCAGGAATCCTCTGGCGGGAATCAAAGCAATGGCGCAGACGCTTGAAGAGGAACTGGCGGAAAATGATCCCAAAACCGAATACTCCAAGCGTATCGTCCGCCAGGTAAACCGGCTGGATGAATTGCTGCGCTCGTTTTTCTCCTATGCACGGCCGCAGCGACCCAATCCCGTTAAATGTCATATCCCCGAAATCGTGCATGAAGTGTTGCCGCTGTTCAACAGAAAAATTAAAGAAAATAATATTGTTGTAAAGGAATTGTATTCAAAAGATTTGCGTGAAGTGTTCGTCGACTTTCACCAGATCGAACAGGTATTTTTCAACCTGATTATCAACGCTATTGATGCCATGGAGAACGGCGGTACACTGACCATAGAAGCCCGGGTGCCCGAACAGGCATATCCGCTGATCGACCGCCGCCAGCGTATTCCGAAGCTGTTTTCCGAAGAATACAATGAAATCACTCTTACGGATACCGGCGAGGGGATGGATGAAAACACCCTGCATAATATTTACAATCCGTTCTTTACGACCAAACCGAACGGCACGGGGCTCGGTTTATCCATTGTTTACCAGATCATTCGGGAACACGGCGGACAAATATTTGTTGACAGCGAAAAGGGCAAGGGAACGAAAATAAAAATTCTGCTGCCCATGTACATCAAAAAGGATGAAAACTAAATTTATTCTTATCAATTGCCTGATGCTGACGAAACTGTTTAGTGTTCCGTAAAAATATTTTTTGAAAACATATTGAATGGTTATAAATTTGGATGTCAATTTAAAAATTCGAAATGAAAAAACAGGAGAATACCAAAATGATTGAACAAATCAGACAATATCTGGGTGACAAGGCTGATTATTATCTGAATTATGAATCCAGAACGATTTCGAAAGATCAGTTGCATTTGCCCGGTCCCGATTATATTGACCGTGTCTGGGCAGTTTCCGATCGACCGGTGCCTGTTTTACGCAATTTACAATCCATTTTGAACAACGGGCGTCTTGCCGGTACCGGTTATGTATCCATTCTTCCCGTCGATCAGGGAATCGAACATTCCGGCGGGGCTTCGTTTGCGCCCAATCCGATCTATTTTGATCCTGAAAACATTGTGAAACTTGCCATTGAAGGCGGCTGCAACGCCTGTGCCTCAACCCTGGGCGTGCTGGGCGCCGTGGCCCGGAAATATGCCCATAAAATTCCGTTCATCGTAAAACTTAATCACAACGAATTGCTGACGGCCCCCAATACATTCGACCAGATCATGTTCGCCAGCGTGGAACAGGCAGCCGATATGGGGGCTGCGGCGGTCGGGGCCACGATCTATTTCGGTTCTGAAGAGTCCGACCGGCAGATCATCGAAGTGAGCGAAGCGTTTCAGTACGCGCATGAACTGGGAATGGCAACGATTCTCTGGTGCTACCTGCGCAATCCGAATTTCAAAGCCGGCGGAAAGGATTATCATACCTCCGCCGACCTGACCGGTCAGGCGAACCATCTCGGGGTGACGATTGAAGCGGATATCGTCAAACAAAAGCTGCCCGAGTTGAACGGCGGTTACAAGGCGGTGGCTGAGGCTCTCGGCGGAAGTTACGGTAAAATAAATGAAAAAATGTATACCGATCTGAGCAGCGAACATCCGATCGACCTGACCCGCTATCAGGTGATCAACAATTATATGGGCCGTGTCGGTCTGATCAATTCGGGCGGTGCCTCCGGAAAGAATGATTTTGGCGATGCTACGATGACAGCCGTCGTTAACAAACGGGCCGGCGGTATGGGATTGATTTCCGGCAGAAAAGCATTCCAGCGCCCGATGGAAGAAGGCATCAAACTGCTGAACACTATCCAGGATGTGTATCTTTGTGAGGACGTGAAAGTAGCCTGACGGATAAATGAAAACAGCAAGCCGGCACTCCCTTAAAGGGATTGCCGGCTTTTTTTATTGTTCCGCCGTCAGGTCTTCGATCTGGTCTCTGGCCTTTTCGGCATATTTGGAATTCGGAAAATTATTAATCACCTGGTGATAAAGGTCAATTGCGCCCTGTTTATTATTTAGTTCTTCTTCAACCATTTCAGCAGCATCATATAAATTCTCGGCGGCGTTTTCAAGCTTCGGGTATCGTTCTGCATAAAGTTTCAGGGTTTCAGCCGATTTTTCGTAGTTGTCGAGTTCCTTCCGGTAAAGACGCTCAATTTCCATTAATGCTTCCGGTGCAAATTCGTCATCGGGATACAGTTCAAATATCTGATAATACCCGGCAATGGCTTCTTCAAAGTTTTTTTGATCTTCCAGCATTTCAGCCACCCTTTTCAACGCCTCAACTGCATGGGCATTCTGCGGGTAGGTTTCAACCAGCAGCCGGTAATTTGCGATGGCTTCGGTTTCATTTTCAATTTCATTCTGGAATAATTCCGCCAGATAAAACTGGGCGTCTCCGGCCAGTTCCAGCTGGGAATAATCGGTGACCAGCTTGATAAACGTATCCCTGGCCAGTTCATATTGATCGGTTTCCTTATAATGGATCCATGCTATGCGGTAAAGAGCATTCGGAATAAAAACACTCGAAGGAAAAAGATTCATCAGTTTTCGGTACTGGACAAGCGCCTCGTACCACTCATCAATGGACTCATAAATATTACCGCTCCAGAAAATAAGGTCTTCAGCTTTAATTGCATTATCCGGATAGTAGGACAGATATAACCGTATTTCCTTCAACAGGGCGATATTTAAATCTTCCAGGTTCAATTGATGAAGGTAGCTTAAACAGGCAAAATACGAACGCTGATAATCACCTTCGGATAATGGTGCGGTTATATGGCCGATAATTTCGCTTTGATGGTCTTCAAAGAGACGCTCCGCTTTGGTGAGAACGATCTGGTTCATGTTGCCGGTAACATCGACCAGGTACCTGGTTTGCGGATACAGGTATTTTATTTTCAGGAATGTGACGAATGCTTCACGATACATTTCTTCTTCCATGTAAATCCGGCCGAGAAGAAACATCATTCTGTCGGCATTGGCGCCGTTGTGGAACGAATAAAAATAGTCGTTGAACTCCGATATCATCCGGTCGGTAATCCTGGAATTTCGGTTCTGGTACAAATCCTCCAGGTATGTCGCAAAATTGGATTCGGAAATCTGGGCGGCGGCGCCGCCGGTAAGGAGCAATGAAAATATAAGAAACCTGGCTAATCTCATCATTTATACCTCTGTTAGATAATTTTTAAGGGTTTAACAAACACCGTTTTTTCCCGGCTGATAACAACGGTTCCGGGGGGTGCTTTTCTTGGTTTTCGAACGAAACGGACAAAAGTATAATTCACAGGCACAAGATTTGAATTTTTTGCATTGCTGTTGAACGCCGCTATGGCTGCCGCCTGTTCAATAACTTCTTTCGGGGGTAGCTGATCTTTTACGGGCAATTTTACTACTACGTGCGAACCGGGCACTCCCTGTGCGTGCAGCCACAAATCGTGTTTTTTTGCAAATCGAAAGGTGAGCAAATCGTTGTTCTTTGCATTGCGCCCGATAAAAACCTCCCATTTTTTATCGAGCAAAACTCGGTTGAATGCGGATTGAATATCAGCGGAAGCAGAAATCTCAGAGCCTGCGGACTGGATCAGATGCCGGTCGATTAAACGCTTTTCAAACTGACGCGCCTGTTTAAGGGATTTGATTTTCTCAAAATCCGCTCTCAGCTTTTTGTGTTTAATAATAAGGTTCCTGATCGAGTCTTTTTTTATTTCCAGTTGTCCGGCTTTTGTTTCAACATCCTTGTAACGCTCAAAATATTTCCGGGCATTTTCCTGTATGGATTTTGCCGGATTTAATGAAATTTCCACTTTTTCCTGTTGGGGGGAAAATATATTCGTAAGCGTAACCTTCGAACTGCCCGGTAAAATAGTGTTCAAATTGGTCAGCAACAGGTTACCGTTACGTTCCGCTTCGGCTTTCCGCTGCAGAAGTTGTTCTTTGTCGGCAATTCTGGACAGGGTTTTCCGTAAATATTCTTCATGTTTATCGAGGGCGGTCAGACAACGCTGTTTAATTTTTCGTAACTGAAAATGCTGCTGAAATTCATTCACGTATTTGATCCAGGCAACATTCAGTAAATCGAATTTTTCGCACGGCAGATGCCGCCATTGCAGTATTTCCATGGTGCTCAAGTGCAGTCCGCCGCTCACGTCGCCATACAGAAAGGCGGAGTTGCCCAGGTTCAACCGCTCAATAGTTTCCTTCAATGAGATTTGTAATTTATCACGTTCATCATTCGTCAGGTCGGCAAGCGGTTTGCCGGTTGAAATACCGGCCCTGAGACAAATTTCCTGTGCCAGGAGCCGGTTCAGTCCGATGGACAATTCGCTCAGGTACCGTGACACTTCAATTTTTTCGGGAATGCTTCCGGCTGCGGAGAGTGATCCGGCGAGAACTTCCGGCGGCGGGGGAGATGTTTTCGGGGGCGAAACGATGGGTATGGCTTCGGATTTTTTGAATGCAGCACACCATTGGCCCGATTCATCAAAAAGGTGGACATTGGAAGATCTTCCGAAAAATACGGCCTGCAGCAAATACTGCCCGAGGCGGATATTCACGATTTTATCGTAGGGTAAAATCGAAATATTTTTGACTTTCATACCGTGCAGTTCATCGAATACCCTGAATTTTGCCTCTTTAATATTATGCGGTTCGTAATTCAACAGGTAAGGTAAAGAGGGACTGATACCGATTCTCAGAAAAGAGTCCTCGAAATTGAGAACCAGTTCGTCTTTACGGTGGGTAAAACAATCGACGACTGTTTTCCCGGAAAGTTTTTCATTCAGGAACCGGACCTGCCGTGCGAACAGATAATAATTACGATACATTCTTTCCCGACGGTTAAGAGTTTAAATATCCCGGCTAAATCTGAACCGGCACATTTTTCTAAGGTTGCCATAAAATAAAAAAGAAAGATATACAATGCATGTGTATTTGAGCAACCGGCGCTTTGCTTTTATTTGGGTGAATCCGTAACTTTCACAGTTACGAAACAGACAATATTTCAGGTAATTTGCGAGGAATTATGGCACGCAGCATGACCGGTTACGGCAAAGCTGAAGTAAAAACCGAATACGGCGAAATCAACACGGAAATACGCAGCCTGAATAACCGTTATCTTGATATCGGCCTGAAACTGCCGAAATCTTTGTCAAATTATGAACTGGCCGTTAAGGAACTGATCAAGAAAAAAATAATGCGCGGCAAACTGACGGTGACGATCAATTTTAAGGATAAAAGTCTGACGGCGGGTGAAGTCAACCTGAATTCGGAGCTGATAGAGTTTTATCATAATCTGTTGAAACAGTTAAAGGAAAAAACCAGGGTCGGCGGTGAAATAACGATCGATCACCTGCTTCAGTTCAAAGAGCTGTTTGAACTTTCCGAGGAGGAAAGTGAGGACCGGCAAGTTGAAGAAGTGCTGCTGAAATGTGTTGACGAGGCACTGGATCGCCTGAATGCAATGCGGGAAAAGGAAGCCGTGAATATCAGCAAGGATATTAACAAACGTCTTAAAATGATCAGCAGTTTCACGGCAAAAATCAGAAAACTGGGAAAAAAAACCGCCCGCGCGGAATTGCAGAAAATGAAAGAACGTATCCGTGAACTGGTAAACGGAAATGAACTCGACGAAAACCGGCTGGAACAGGAACTGGCCCTGATCGCCGACCGTGTGGATATTACGGAGGAATCCACCCGTATCGCCTCGCATGTGAATCTTTTTCAGGATGTGCTCAATAACCGGCCGGAAGTGGGTAAAAAACTGACCTTTATTTTGCAGGAAATGCACCGGGAAGCCAATACGATCGGTTCGAAAACAAGCGATGTGGAAATATCCCATCTGGTGATTTCGATGAAAGAGGAAATTGAAAAACTGAGGGAACAGGTACAGAATCTGGAATAGGTCGGCATGAATTTTCGAAGCAATCTGATAGCTTTTTCGGCTCCGTCCGGTGCAGGTAAAACAACCATTGCACGAAAGCTGGCAAAAAAGCACAAGGAAATGGTGATTTCCGTATCGGCGACGACGCGTGCGCGGCGCCCGCGTGAAACGGAAGGGGTCGATTATTATTTCCTCAGTGACCGGCAGTTTCAGGAACATATCCGTAAAGGAAATTTTCTTGAATATGAACAGGTTCATGGAAAATATTACGGAACTCTGAAATCCGTGGTCGAAGAACATCTGAAAGCCGGCAGGGTGGTGGTTTTCGATATCGATGTCAAAGGAGCTCTCAGCATCAAGCGACAGTACCCCGAGGCTATATTGATATTTATTAAAGCACCGTCGGAGGAAGAACTGGTGCGACGTCTGCGTAAAAGAGCCAGTGAGACGGATGAAAGTATCCGCAGGAGGCTGGAACGTCTGCCGTTGGAATACGAGCTGGCAAAACAATTTGACCATGTGATAACAAATAAATATCTTCCCGATACACTGGCGCAGATCGAGTCGATCATTTTGCAGGAAAAGAACTGATATGTATAAGGGTAAAAAAATACTTCTGGCCGTCAGTGGCGGTATTGCCGCGTACAAATGCGGTGAGCTGGTGCGCTTCTGGCTAAAAGCAGGCGCCGAGGTTCGGGTGGTCATGACCGAAGCCGCGACCAGATTTATTACACCGCTCACCATGGAAACCCTGACCCGCCGGCCGGTTCATACCGACCTGTTCCCGGAAAGGGAATTCAGCGCAACGCTGCATGTGAATCTGGCCGACTGGGCTGATGTGGTCGTTGCCGCGCCGGCTACGGCCAACATCATCGCAAAGATGGCGCAGGGCATTGCGGATGATTTTGTAAGTACCATGCTTTGCGCCGCCCATAAAAAAACGGTGGTTGCCCCGGCGATGAACAGCAATATGTGGTTGAACCCGGCCGTGCAGCACAATATTCAGCTGCTTCGGGACCGCAACTACACCATTGTTGAACCCGAGGAAGGATTTCTGGCCGAAGGGTACGATGGGGTCGGACGGCTCGCCGCCATGGAAAGTATCGATCACTGGACCCGGTATTTTCTGCAGGCTGAGAAAAAACTACAGGGGAAACAAGTGCTCGTCACCGGCGGCCGTACGGAAGAATCTATCGATCCGGTACGTATCATTACCAATCGTTCCTCCGGTAAAATGGGGCTGGCATTGGCGCGTGCCGCTTTTTATCACGGCGCTGATGTGACACTGGTTACCGGACCGGGAACCCTGCCCGATTTGCCCGGAATTGAAATTGTTCGGGTAACGACGGCGCTGGAAATGCAAGCGGCTGTGAACGAGCGCTACAATAACTGTGATATATTCATTGCCTCGGCAGCCGTTTCGGATTACCGGCCAGCGGAAACACACGACCATAAATTGAAAAAAGCCGGCAATGGACTGACGATCGGACTTCAGGCAAACCCGGATATTCTTGCATCCCTCGCCCAAAAGAAGGAAAATCGAATTCATGTGGGGTTTGCCGTGGAAACCCAAAACGAAAAAAAGAACGCACTTGATAAGCTGAAACGGAAAAACCTTGATCTGGTTGTCATGAACAACCCGTTGCAAAAGGGCGCCGCCTTTTCGCAGGATACGAATAAAGTAATCTTGTACAGTAAAAAATCAGAGGACGATCTGCCCATGATGAGCAAAGATGAATTAGCCCTGAAAATCATGGCACGCATCGCGACATTGCTGGAAAATCGATAAGCAGTCTATGGAAAATATATTAGAAGACGTCAAGAACCTTTTCAACAGTTACAGGAATCTTTACAGCGATCATTTGTTCCTTGAACAAACCATCGTTGAAAACCTTCCGCAACAGGAATATGCGAACAATCCGCAACAAGCGCCGGCTGTTGTGCATGAGAGTAACGGGCCGCCGGTATTGCAGGCCGGACCATTGCAGGAATTCTATAATGAAATAAAAAACTGCACGGATTGCGCGCTCGGAGACACCCGTACCAAATTTGTTTTTGGCGTCGGTAACCCGGATGCCAGGCTGATGTTCGTCGGTGAAGCGCCGGGAAGGGATGAAGACCTGAAAGGGGAACCGTTCGTGGGCCGGGCGGGACAACTGCTCGATCTGATGCTGCATGCCATTCACATAAAACGGCCGGAAGTGTACATAGCCAATGTGCTGAAATGCCGGCCGCCTGACAACAGGGACCCGAAGCCGGATGAAATAGAAAAATGTGAACCGTATCTTCTGAAACAGATCGAATTAATCAAGCCCGAAGTGCTGGTGGCACTGGGCCGTTATGCGGCAACACTGTTGCTGCGAATCAATGAGTCCCTTGGAAGCATGCGCGGTAAAGTGCACCGTTACAACAATATACCGTTGATCGTGACCTACCATCCGGCGGCCCTGCTGCGTTCGCCGCAGTGGAAAGCCAAGGCCTGGGAAGATTTGAAGCACGTTTCAGCACTGCTGAACAAAACCGATTAAAATAACTGCATTTTTCAGTTGAAGCGTTGGGGAAATTTCTTTAACCTATCTGAAACACTTTCTGTTGTTTGCAACTTGTTAATAAACGTCAAAATCCCTTTTAATACTGGAGAGAACGGAGTACGTGCATGGAAAATATTGTAAATGGCGTTGAAAATGTCCGTGTACCGCCACAGGCGATCGATGTGGAACAGGCCGTGCTTGGCGCCATGATGCTAGATAAGGAGGCCATTTCCCGGGCGCTTGAAAAAATCGATGAAACGTATTTCTACCGGGATGCGCACCGAAAAATATTTACCGCCGTTATCGAGCTTTTCGACAACCACAAGGCCGTGGACCTGATCACCGTATCGGACATTCTGAAGCGAAAGGGAGACCTTGAAGATGTCGGCGGACCGTACTATCTGTCCGAGATCGTGAACAGCGTTCCTTCTTCGGCGAACATCGATTATCACGTGAATATCGTCAAGGACAAAGCCATTGCCCGCAAACTGATCACCGTGTGCAACGAAATCGTGACCCGCGCCTATGAGCAGAAAGATGAATCGGACGAATTGCTGGACTCGGCCGAGCAAGCCATTTTTCGTATTTCTGAAAACAGGGTGGTGAAAGGGTTTGAGGGTATCAATCCCATCTTACATACAACCTTCGAACGGATCGAAGAATTGTATCATACTTCCGGCACCGGCGTGACCGGTATTCCGTCTGATTTCAAGAAACTGGATCAGATGACGGCCGGTTTTCAGAAATCGGACCTGATCATCCTTGCCGGACGGCCCAGTATGGGTAAAACCGCCTTTGCTCTGAATCTGATGCGCAATGCCGCCGTTACCCACAAGCTGCCCGTCGGTTTTTTCAGTCTTGAAATGTCATCCGAGCAACTGGTGCTGCGATTATTGTGTACGGAAGCAGCGGTCAACCAGATGTCCGTTCGAACCGGTATGATGAGCAGCGAAGAACTGAAACGCCTGTCCAGCCATGTGGGTATTCTGGATGAGGCGCCGATATACATTGACGACAGCCCCAGTTTGAACGTGCTGCAGTTACGTGCCAAAGCCCGCCGCCTGGTCGCCGAAAAAGAAGTAAAGATGCTTATAATCGATTATCTGCAACTGATGGAAGGTTCCAGCGAGGATAACCGCCAGCAGGAAATCACCAAGATCAGTCGTTCGTTAAAAGCATTAGCAAAGGAGCTTGATATACCGGTGATCGCCCTGTCGCAGTTGTCCAGGGCCGTTGAAACACGGGATAAAACACACAAACCGCAATTATCCGATCTGCGTGAATCGGGCGCCATCGAACAGGATGCGGATATGGTATTTTTCGTGTATCGTCCCGAATACTACGGCATAACGACCTTTGAAGATACGGGCGGTGCGACCCACAATATGTGTGAAATCATTATCGGCAAACAGCGAAACGGACCGGTCGGCGAAGTAAAACTTACTTTCCTTAAAGAATACGGTAAATTTGCAGATCCGGCTCCGTTCGCGGAAGAACCGGCTTTTGCTCCGAGAGACTTCTAGTTGAAACTAATTTCACCTTTCTGAATTAAATCAATTAATGGAAAAATAAAGGGTTAAGTTCAAAAAAAAAACTTGACCCTTTCTACAAATAATGTATATTTATGAAAGGTTAAGTTAATAAAAACTAGTGTGTTGAGCATCGGAATTTAAATAACTGTCAAAAACATGGCGAACGAGAAACTCATAAAAAAACTGCATGGCCGTTTCGATGAGAAATTCGAAGCGATGCTGGAAGATGTCAGACCATACATCCGCAAAGAAGATGTTCCCGTTTTGCGCCATGCGTACAATTTCGGATTACAGGCACACAAAAAACAGCGGCGTTATTCCGGTGAACCGTATTTCGAGCATTGTCTGAATGTTGCCGAAATTCTCTCGGAACTTAAAATGGACACACAGACGATCGCCGCCGGTCTGTTGCACGACGTTGTTGAAGATACGGGGGTGGACCTCGCCGAAGTGGAGGAACATTTCGGCGCCGATATTGCCATGCTTGTTGACGGCGTGACCAAAATCAGCGAGCTGAAGTTTGAGAGCCGGGAGCAGCGGCAGGCGGAAACGTTTCGCAAAATGCTTCTGTCCATGGCCAGAGATGTGCGGGTAATCATTATCAAATTCGCCGATCGTCTGCACAACATGCGAACCCTCGAGCACGTGCCGGAGAAAAAGCGCAAACGTATTGCGGTAGAAACACGGGACGTGTATGCGCCGCTTGCAAACCGTTTTGGTATCGCCCGGATCAAGTGGGAGATGGAAGACCTCGTACTGAAACATCTTGACGAAGAATCCTATGAAAGTATTAACCGGAAGATCAATCAGCGTCGTGAAGAACGGGAAGCCTATATAAACAAAATCACGGCACCGATCCTGGAAGAACTGAAAAAATCAAAAATCAAAGCGGTTATTTCCGGCAGACCGAAACATTTTTACAGTATCTACAACAAAATGCAGCGCCGCAATAAACCGTTCGAAGAAATTTATGATTTGCTGGCCATACGTATAATTGTCGATAAAATCGAAACCTGTTATTACGTACTCGGAATCGTACACAGCCTTTACCATCCGGTCTATGACCGTTTCAAGGATTATATTGCCATGCCCAAGTTGAATGGTTATCAGTCTCTGCATACAACGGTCGTCGGTCCGGAAGGTAAAATGGTAGAAATACAGATTCGTACGCATGATATGCACCAGACGGCGGAAATAGGTATCGCGGCGCACTGGCTGTACAAAGAAGGCAGTACGCCGGAGCCTGAGCTGGAAAAGCATCTTGGCTGGCTGCGCAGCCTGGTCGACCAGCAGATGCAGGAGGAAGATCCTCAGGATTTCATGGAAAACCTCAAAATCGACCTGTTTCAGGATGAGGTATTTGTTTTTTCACCGAAAGGAGATCTGGTCAAGTTGCCGCGCGGTTCCACCTCCATCGATTTCGCCTTTCAGATTCACACCGATGTGGGATTGCATTGCATCGGGGCAAAGGTGAACGGACGCATGGTTCCGCTGCGCAGGGAACTCAAGAGCGGCGACCAGGTGGAGATCATAACTTCCGCCAATCAGGAACCGAATAAAGATTGGTTGTCCTTTGTAAAAACCAGCAAAGCCCGCCAGGTAATAAAACGCTACCTGCGCGATACGCAACAGGAGCAGATTATTAAACTTGGTGAAGAAATTCTGCAACGTCATCTGAAACGCTTTAACCTGACCGAAAAATCGCCGCAATTCATAGAAGTTCTGCCGCTGCTCGGGTTTCAGAATCTTGAAAGCCTGCTGGCGGTTCTCGGCAGGGGGGAATATTCCACGGAAAATATTACGAACAAACTGTTTCCCGATGAAGTTCCACCGGAAAAAAAGGAATCCTTTTTCACTAAATACCTGAAACGGGCAAGAGCCGGAAAGGGTATCCGGGTGCAGGGCTTAAGCGATATGATGATCAATTTTGCCAAATGCTGTCAGCCTGTGCCCGGCGATAAGATTATCGGCTATATTACCAGGGGCAGGGGAGTGACCATCCATCGAATCGATTGCAACAATATGATCAGTCTCGGGGATAACGACGAAAAACTGATTGACGTCGCCTGGGATGTTGAAAATGTACAGGATTTCGAAGTACATCTTTCGATCATGAGTGAGGACAGGCGCGATCTGCTCAGTGACGTTTCCCAGGCCATATCCAAATGCGAAACAAATATCGTGATGGTTGAGTTCCGTGTGGAAGATTCACTTGCACGGGGCAATCTGGTGGTTCAGGTAAAGGACCTGTATCATCTCACCAGAGTGTTGAACAGTATCCGCAAGATAAACGGAATTATATCAGTTGACCGGGTAGACGGGACGTACCAGCCACAGCAGTGATGTTCGGAGCATTCAAACTTGAAATTGCAGGCGGTTATTTTTAACTTTCGATCGATTCGCAAATGAACCGGCCAAGAAGATGAACCAAAATACCTGTTGATAATGACAGCTATTTTGGTTTTTGATTTTAAAAAAACAATGATCGGGAGACAGATTTGGAATACGAATATTTTACGAAGGAAGGACTTGAAAAACTTAAAAATGAAGTCCATGAGTTGAAATACAGAAAGCGACCCGAAATATCAGCCAAAATCGGGGCTGCACGGGAATTGGGGGATTTGAAAGAAAACGCCGAGTACCATGCCGCCCGTGAAGAACTGTCGTTGCTGGAAACAAAAATACAAATACTGGAAGACCGCATTGCCCGTTCACGAATTATCGAAAAGGAAGACCTGCCGACCGACAAGGTTTATATCCTGAGCACCGTGGAATTGAAAGACCTGGACAGGGACGAAAAACTGGAGTACACGCTGGTGGCGGCATCGGATGCGGATTACAAACAGAACAAGTTGTCGATCGCATCGCCCATCGGGAAAGCCCTGCTCGGGAAAGCCGTGGGCGATATTGTGGAGGTAGCTGTTCCGGCGGGTACCCTCCGTTACGAGGTGCTCTCGATCCGCAGATAATCCAGTAAAAGAAAATAAATGCATCGCAACTTCCTGCCGGATTAAGCGTCTATAATCTTAGTTTAGCAGGAATGGAGGAAATATGGCAGACGAATCGAAATTATCAGGAAAGAAGCTGTACCGTTCGCACGAGAACCGCATGATTGCCGGTGTGTGCGGCGGTGTGGCGGAGTATTTTGAACTGGACCCGACGCTTATCCGAATTGCCTGGGTTGCTGTGGCCCTGTTCGGCGGCGTCGGTGTGCTCGTTTATCTGGCGGCGATTTTTATCATTCCGAATAACCCGGGACAGGAACCCGGTTCTTCAGAAAACCTGGTCAAGGACAAACCGCTGTTCTGGGGTTCGCTGTTGATTGTGATCGGGGCTCTTTTGCTGTTCAAGCAAATGGGGCTGTTCAATATGTTTCAGATCTGGCATATGCCCTGGCAAATGGTGTGGGCGATTTTCCTGATCGTGGTCGGTGGTGTTCTGTTATATAACCGTTCGAAGGAAAAGGAAGCGGAAACCGATATTGAAAATGCCGAACCGGTTAAAAAACTCTACCGTTCGCGAGATCAGAAAATGATATCAGGCGTCTGCGGCGGACTGTCCGAATATTTTGAACTGGATGTTTCCCTGATTCGGATTTTGTGGGTAATTGCAACGCTGGCATCGGCCGGTTTGGGAATTCTGGCATACATTGTGATGATCCTGGTTTTTCCGGAAGAACCGGATAATGTGAATGCCACGGAATAGGGGAGGATGAATCATGAAAAAGTATCCCTGGTCGGCGTTCGTACTGATCGGACTTGGCATATATCTGTTACTGGATCAGCTCAATCTGATCTATCTTTCCGGCAGGGACCTGCTGACATACGGGTTTATTCTGCTGGGAATTATATTGTTTTTAAACGGCGTCAACCGTCCCGATAAAAAGGGGGTGTTGGGCGGTACGTTTTTTCT
>JAJRVZ010000149.1 GCA_024277055.1 Calditrichota bacterium | reverse complement strand
TAACTCTTTTTCTCAAAAGAGCATTTTACGGTCATGCAACGGCTGCCCTTGAGAAATAGTTTTTCACCTTCTCTTCTGCATAATTTGCAAACAGGTCCAGTATATCGTGCCATTCACTTCACTCCGTCATTTGAAATTAAACGCGTCGTCGCTTTGGCGGGCGACAACCGTTATGGGGTATCGGGGTAATATCTTTTATTGACAGGATTTCCAGGCCGGCAGCCTGCAACGAGCGAATCGCCGCTTCACGGCCGGAACCCGGTCCTTTCACCTCAACATCGATCCGGGCCAGACCCAGTTCCATGGCTTCTCTGGCGGCTGTTTCGGCGGCCATCTGCGCAGCATACGGCGTATTCTTTCGCGAACCTTTGAAACCTACCCGTCCGGCCGAAGCCCAGGATATCACGTTGCCATACGCATCGGATAGTGAGATGATCGTATTATTAAAGGTAGCTTTAATATGTGCCTTCCCGTGGGCATCTACCTTTTCTTTCTTTTTGGTTTTCTTTACTCGTCCTTTTTTTGGTGCAGCCAATGTCTGCCTCCTGATAAATTGTTACTTATTTCTTCTTTCCACCAACCAGGCGTTTACGACCCTTGCGGGTACGGGCATTGGTTTTCGAGCGCTGGCCGCGTACCGGCAACCCGCGACGATGCCTGTAGCCTCTGTAGCTGTTGATGTCCATCAGTCGCTTGATGTTCATGTTTATTTCAGCCTTCAGAGCCCCTTCTACCTTAAACTTGGTCTGAATTATGGTCCTGATCGCCTTGACCTGGTCGTCGGTCAATTTATTTACGCGGATATTTTCATCAACCTTTGCTTCTTCCAGAATCTTTCTGGCGCTGGTGTTGCCTATCCCGTAAATATACGTTAATGCGATTACAACTCTTTTGTCTTTTGGTAAATCGACACCTGCAATACGTGCCAAAACCGCCTCCTTCGAATATTGAAAATATTAACCTTGACGTTGTTTGTGTTTCGGATTCTTGCTGCAGATCACACGCACAACTCCTTTACGGCGTATGATTTTACAACCGTCACAAATCCTTTTTACCGAGGCTTGGACTTTCATCTTCTTAATCCTTCCGAAATTTGGCTCATTTGTATCTGTAAACGATCCGGCCACGCGTTAAATCGTATGGCGATAATTCCAGGCTTACTTTGTCGCCGGGTAAAATCCTGATGAAGTGCATACGCATCTTACCTGAAATATGCGCCAATACTTCGTGTCCATTTTCGAGTGTTACGATAAACGTTGCATTGGGCAGTGTTTCCTTAATCACTCCATCAATTTTGATCGATTCTTCTTTCGCCACGAATCATTCTCCGTCTAAAGCCGACAAAATATCCGGCCCGTTTCTTGTTATCGCTATGGAATGCTCAAAATGGGCCGACGGCATTCCATCTCTTGTTTTTACCGTCCATTCATCATCCGCGAAATAGACCTCATGGGTGCCCATGTTCACCATCGGTTCAATGGCCAGAATCATTCCCTCTCTCAACCGCGGTCCTTTGCCTGCAGGACCAAAATTCGGTATCTGCGGGTCTTCATGGGGTTTAATACCGACTCCATGCCCTACCAGATCGCGAACGACGCTGAAACCGTGCCTTTCCACATGACTCTGCACCGCATGTGAAATGTCGCCAACGCGGTTCCCGATTACCGCCTGATCAATACCAAGATAGAGGCTCTCTTCCGTAACCTTCAGTAACTGCTGCCGCTCCGCCGAAATCTTTCCGATTACGAAAGTAAAGGCGGCATCCCCAAAGTATTTCCGGTATTCAACCCCGATATCGATACCGACGATCTGCCCCGGCTTCAGCTTCCGTTTTTTTGAAGGTATTCCGTGAACCACCTCATCATCAATCGAGATACAGGTGCTTGCCGGAAAACCGTAAAGCCCTTTGAAAGCCGGTTTGGCATTTTTCGCCAGGATGAAAGATTCAACCTCCCTGTCGATTTCCGCTGTGCTTATGCCGGGCTCGATAATCGATCCGACATGTTGCAGTGCCTGAGCAACAATCCGGTTACTTTCCCGGATGCGCTCAATTTCATCTCTGGACTTGATGAGAATCATATTTTACAAAGAACGACGGCCTTTTATTCTGCCGGATTTCATAAATCCGTCATAGTGCCGCATGTATAAATGCGATTCTATTTGTTGCAGAAAATCAAGCGCCACTCCGACGATGATCAACAACCCCGTTCCACCAAAAAAGGAAGCAAGGCTGTATGGAATTTTAAAATACTTTGCAAGAAACGCCGGAATTATGGCGACAACGGCCAGGAATACCGACCCCGGCAAAGTAATTCTGGTCAGAATATTATCAAGAAATTCAGCGGTACGTTTACCCGGCCGTACGCCCGGAATAAATCCACCCTGTTTCTTCAAATTATCAGCAACATCAACCGGATTGAGAGCTATCGCCGTGTAAAAATAAGTAAAGAACACAACCATCACTCCGTACAGAATCCAGTAGAACCAGCTGTCATAGGAAAACAGACGTTGCAGTGAATCCATGAATTCACTTTCCGGAAAGAAAGTAATGACCGTGCTCGGAACGAACATAATCGCCTGCGCGAAAATGATCGGCATAACACCTGCGGTATTCACACGCATCGGGAAATGTGTATTTACACCACCGTAAACTTTTCGTCCGACTACACGCTTGGCGTACTGAATCGGAATTTTGCGCGTACCCTGCGTAAGTAAAACGATGAATGCAATGATAACCATGGCCAGTGCAAGCAGCATCAATTCGGACAACAGCCCTCTCTGGCCGGCGCTGAAGGCCGTATACTCTTCCATGATTGCCGCCGGCAACCGGGAAATAATACCGATGAAAATAATCAGTGAGATTCCGTTTCCGACCCCGCGATCATCAATTTGTTCGCCGAGCCACATGATCAGCATCGTTCCGGCCGACATGGAAAGCATGGTTATCAGGATAAAATTCATTCCCGGATTGGGAACGGCCAGCAATCCGTTGGGCAATTGAATGCTCTGTAAAAATATCGCCACGCCGTATGCCTGCATCGCTGAAATCCCCAGTGTTCCGTATCGGGTGTACTGGGTTATTTTCTTGCGTCCCTCTTCGCCTTCCTTCTGCAATTTTTGGAAATACGGCTCAACCGACCCCAGCAGCTGAATGATGATCGAGGCGCTGATATACGGCATGATGCCCAATCCGACTACGGCAGCCTTACTAAAGGCGCCACCGGCGAAAAGGTCGTAAAGGCCGAACAGAGTACCCTGTAACTGCCGGAACCCCTCTTCCAGAACACTGGTATCGATTCCGGGAGTTACGATATGCGTTCCGACGCGTTCGACCGCAAGAATCATCAACGTAAAAAGAATACGTTTGCGCAATTCACCGATTTTGAAAATATTTCTGAAACTTTCAATCATGATAGCGAGACGCTGCCTCCGACTTTTTCAATTTTTTCACGGGCCGATTTGCTAACGGCGTCAACCTTTACAGTCACTTTTGATTTCAACTCGCCGTTTCCCAGAATTTTTACCGGCAAACCGCTTTTCTTTACCAGTCCTTTTTCGATCAGCAGTTCTTTGGTAATTTCCCCGGCATCAGCCAGTTTTTCCAGAGCCGAGACATTTACTATCTGGTACGGTACGCGATGTATATTGGTAAACCCGAATTTAGGCAAGCGGCGCTGCAGCGGCATCTGACCACCTTCAAACCACGCACGTTTTTTACGTCCGGCGCGTGATCCGTAACCTTTGTTTCCCCGTCCGGCTGTGACGCCGAGCCCGGATCCTTCACCACGGCCGCGGCGTTTGCGCGAATGCGTTGCACCCTTTGCGGGTTTTATTCCTGCCAGATTCATTTCAGCATCCTCTATTTAACTTCTTCAATTTTTACCAGGTGCTTTACAACATCGACCATTCCCAGAATTTGGGGTGTGGCGTTGTGCACTACACTGTGGTGCATACGATGCAAACCGAGCGCCTCGATGGTTCGCTTTTGTTTTTCCGGCCTGTTGATCGTGCTGCGCACCTGCGTTACTTTTATTTTTTGAACGTCTGACTTCTTTGCCATTTTTCTTTCCTGTTATTCTTGTTCTCAGACCCTAACCATGATAAATCTTGGTAACCGGAACACCCCTCTTCTTCGCCTGCGAATCAACATCCATCAATTCGGTCAGGGCGGTAAAAGTCGCTTTAATTACATTGTGCGGATTGGAAGAGCCAAGTGATTTCGTCAGGATGTCCTGAATTCCGACGGCTTCACAAATCGCACGAACGGGTCCGCCGGCAATGACGCCGGTACCCGGCGATGCCGGTTTCAGCATTACACTTCCGGCACCGTATTTTTGCTGGATCGGATGCGGAATAGTACCGTTTACCAGAGGTACATGCACAACATTTTTCTTTGCCTGCTCAGTTCCTTTGGCGATGGCACTGGTAACTTCTTTGGCCTTTCCGAGCCCGATACCCACATGACCGTTTCCGTCACCAACCACAACGATGGCATTGAAGGAAAAACGACGGCCACCTTTTACCACCTTGGCAACGCGATTAACGTGTACTACTTTTTCCTTCAGATCAAGCTCGGTAGGATTGATTCTGTCAGCCAATTCTCATCTCCTATCAGTTAAAATTTAAGGCCGCCTTCACGGGCGCCTTCAGCAAATGCTTTTACACGGCCATGATACAGGTAACCGTTTCGATCGAATACAATGGCAGAGATTTTCTTCTTTACCGCTTCCTCCGCCAGCGCCTTACCGATCATATGACTGGCTTCCGTTTTTGTTTTGGCCTTGGTCAGTGCAGCGGAAATGTCCTTGCTCAGGTTCGATTTCGCTATGAGCACTTTCTGACTGCCGTCGTCTACGATCTGACCATAAATGTATTTCAGACTGCGAAATACAACGAGTCTGGGCCTTTCGGCCGTGCCTTTTACTGTCTTTTTTCTTCTCTTTCTCATGAGAATCGATACCTCAATACTTTATTTAAGCGCCTGTTTTACCGGCTTTACGTCGGACCTTCTCGCCGGAATACCGTATGCCTTTGCCCTTGTAAGGCTCCGGTTTGCGAAAACTCCTGATTTTCGCCGCAATCATTCCAACCAGTTCCTTATCCGCACCGCTTACCTCGATTTCAGTCGGGCCGGGACAGTTAACATTCACGGACGACGGAAAGGACATGATGATAGGATGGGAATAACCGACATTCAGCAAAAGACTTTTGCCCTTCATCTCTGCCTTGAAACCGACGCCTACAATTTCCAGTTTTTTACTGAAGCCTTCGGCTACTCCGGTTACCATATTTGCGATCAATGAGCGGGTTAAACCGTGCAGAGCGCGGTTTGTATTTGAATCATCCGGTCTATGCACCGTAATCTGGCCATCCGAAAATTCTATCTTCATCGCCGGATGTAATTCGCGACTCAGTTCGCCTTTCGGACCTTTACAGGTCAGAAAATTTTTTTCCAGTTTTATTTCCACATTTCCCGGTACAGGGACCGGTAATTTACCAATTCGTGACAAGGCTCTATTCTCCTTAAAACTCCTGGTTTACCACACGTAACACAGCACTTCACCGCCGACATTATGTCGCAGTGCTTCACGTGATGTCATAACTCCGTTCGGCGTCGTAATAATTGCAATACCTAAATTATTTTTCACGCGTGGCAGATTTCTTGAATTTACATATTCACGCCGCCCCGGTGTACTGACACGTTTAATAGTGTTGATCACCGGTTTACCGCTGTTGTCATATTTCAGCCAGATTCGAATGATGCCCTGTTTGTCATCATCAATAACGATATACCGTTTAATGTATCCCTGTGACAACAATATCCGTGTAATCTGTCTTTTAATATTCGAAGCCGGAATATCGACGTATTTAAACTTCGCATGCAACCCGTTGCGAATGATTGTCAAATAATCTGCAATAGGATCCGATAATGCCATGAATGACTTCTCCTGAATTTCAATTACCAGCTGGCCTTGGTTATCCCGGGAATTTCCCCGTTAAGGGCAAGTTCCCTGAAACATATCCGGCATAATCCGAATTTACGGATATATGCGCGCGGCCGGCCGCACCGTGTACAACGATTGTATTCGCGTACGCGAAACTTTTGTTTTCTGTTAGCTTTGTTGATTAAACACTTCTTTGCCAAAATACACCTCGTGCTAAATTATTCCGATTTCCTGAACGGCATGCCAAACGCGTGCAGCAATTCATAGGCTTCTTCATCCGTCTTTGCTGATGTGACAATGGTAATATCCATTCCGCGGATACGGTCTATTTTGTCTACATTAATTTCCGGAAAAATGATCTGCTCTTTGACGCCCACCGAATAATTACCGCGCCCGTCGAATGCATTGTCCTGCAGGCCGCGGAAATCACGTATACGCGGTACGGCGATTGATATAAAACGGTCAAGAAACTCATACATTCTTTGGCGACGCAGGGTAACACGGCACCCGACTTTCATTCCCTCACGCAATTTAAAGTTCGAAATCGACTTTTTTGCCGCGGTAATCGCCGGTTTCTGACCGCTTACCGTCGTCATATCCGCCATGGCGCTTTCCAGCAACTTGGCATCCTGCTTGGCATCACCAATACCCATATTCAGGCAGATTTTCTCGATCTTCGGTACCTGGTTTATATTTTTGTACCCGAATTTCTTCATCAAATGCGGAACAATTTCTTCTTTGTATTTCACGAAATATCGTGGAACGTACTCAGCCATCTTAAAGCCCTTAGCCCATTATTTAATTTGAAATGATTTCACCACAGTCATCATGCCTGCAAACACGCGCTTTAGTACCGTCGTCGAGCAGACGATGCCCGATACGGGTCGGCCGGCTGCACTTCGGGCAAATGACCATTACGTTTGATACATGA
Organism: Calditrichota bacterium; assembly: GCA_024277055.1. GTDB lineage: Bacteria > Calditrichota > Calditrichia > JAJRVZ01 > JAJRVZ01 > JAJRVZ01. Next base: position 1,343 of record JAJRVZ010000149.1, on the reverse strand, counting down.
ATGGCTGCCTCTTTTTCAATAATACCGCCCTGCTGATTTTTCTGTGACGGACGCGTATGCCGCTTGATGATATTTACACCTTCAACAATCACACGATTGTTTTTCGGGAACACCTTTAAAACCTTACCGGTTTTTCCCTGATACTTCCCGGATAATACCGTTACATTATCATTTTTTGTTACATGCATTTTTACTGTCCTGTTTTTAAAGCACCTCAGGTGCCAGAGAAACAATTTTCATAAATTCTTTTTCGCGCAATTCCCTGGCAACCGGACCAAAAATACGCGTACCCCGCGGTTCATTCTGATTATCTATCAACACCGCTGCATTTTCATCGAAGCGAATATAGGAACCGTCTTCGCGCCGGATCTCTTTCTTCGTGCGTACAATGACCGCCCGGGCCACCTCACCCTTTTTTACCTGTCCACCCGGAATCGCTGACTTCACAGAGCAAACAATTATGTCGCCCACCGAACCGTAGCGCTTACCGGAGCCGCCAAGCAGGCGAATACACATTATGCTTTTGGCGCCCGAATTGTCAGCGACGGCTAATCTTGTATATTCCTGAATCATCTTAGGAACCCTTTATACCAATGCTATTTTCTCTTCTCTACGATTTCTATTAAACGCCAGCGTTTGCGGCGACTCAACGGACGACATTCCATAATCTTCACCGTATCACCGATCTGGCATACATTCTTTTCATCATGAGCCATGTATTTCTTCGATTTCCGGATGAATTTCCCGTACTTCGGATGACGCAACCGACGCTCTACCGTTACCGTGATCGCTTTGTCCATTTTATCGCTGGTCACCACCCCGATGCGGACTTTTCTTAATCCTCTCTTTTCCATCTCTTACTCACTCACTTACTTCGGTTTTGGTTTTCCGAACACCTTTGCCGTATTCGGTCATCAATGTTTTCACGCGGGCAATATCACGTCGTACCATGCGTAATTTCATGGGATTGTTCAGCTGGTGGGTTGCTTTCTGCAACAGAAGATTCTCATATTCTTCCTGTAACTCAGCCAGCTTTGCATTCAATTCATCCGCCGATAAGCTCAATATTTCTTCAGTTCTCTTCATTCTCAAACCTCTTATCTTTCACGGACTACAAACTTGGTCTTGACCGGCAGCTTATGGGAGGCCAGACGCATCGCTTCTTTCGCAACATCTTCCGCAACCCCTTCGATCTCAAACATTATACGACCCGGTTTCACAACTGCGACCCAGTATTCCGGTGCACCTTTTCCTTTACCCATACGGGTTTCCGCCGGTTTCTGCGTAACGGGTTTGTCCGGAAAAATGCGGATCCAGACCTTTCCGCCGCGTTTTATGTAACG
>JAJRVZ010000148.1 GCA_024277055.1 Calditrichota bacterium | reverse complement strand
CCGCTGCCGAAGGCCTCGTCAAATCCGCCGATTTCTTCGAAAGCACTTTTTCGCAACAACAGGCAGAATCCGGCCAATCTGCGACGCGGTGTGTATTTTCCGGTGTTTACATGTCGTACATCTCCGGCAAATTCGGTGAAATCATCTCCATCATAGGGCACGCGTTTCACCATCTGCAACCCGCTGATGCTGTTGGTAATGGGACCGACAGCGCCAATGTTGTCATCAGCTTTAATTACTGACAACATAGACTCCAGCCAACCGTCCGCCACCAGCACATCATTATTTAAAAACAGCAGATAGTCGCCGTGTGCAGCTTTGGCACCCTGATTGTTTCCGGCGGCGAATCCGCGATTCGTTTCATTAAAAATCACCCGAATATTATCGCTTTTCCTTTTCAGATTTTTCAGATAGGAACGAGTACCGTCCGTACTGTTGTTGTCAACAATTACCAGTTCGAAAGGAATCCGGGTATTGCTCATAACCGAGTCAATGCACTTTTTGGTATATTCGTAAGCATTCCAGGTCAACATCACTATCGAAACTTCGGGAGCAGACTGGATTTGCCGCGATACTCCGCCCAGTATGTCTTCGAGTTTCCGGCGCAGCGCCTGGGGACTCCAGTGATCTTCAACATGTTTTTTACCGGTCAGTGACAGTTTAGCCCAAAGCGTCCCATCATTGTAAAGCCTGACAACAGCCTCTGCAAATGATTTCGCATCATCCGCAATCAGGGCATGTTCACCGTTTTTCAGATTCATGCCTTCGGCGCCGATGGATGAAGTTACCACCGGCAACCCCCAAGACAGGGCCTCGCCGATCTTGCCTTTCATGCCTGCCCCGTACCGCAGAGGATTCACCGACACCCGGGCTTTTTTCAAATAAGGTTTCAGGTTTTCTACATAGCCGGTAACTTCAATCCGCTCGTTTTTAAGATCGATAATTTCCCGGGGCGGATTATTGCCGACGATGTACAATTTCGCCTCCGGCAGTTTTTCCGAGATTTGCGGCCAGATTTCCCCGGCAAGATATTTCACCGCGTCCACATTAGGCGGATGATTGAAATTTCCAATAAACAGCAAATCCCTGCTGTCTTCAAATTTTCTTATGATACTGATCGGTTCATGTATATTCGGCAGCACATGCACCGGTTTGTGACCGACATATTTCCGGATCGTTTGTTTATCCGTTTCGGTCACCGTGATCAGTGCATCGGCTTTTTTGTAAGTATTAATCTCTTTCTGCTTGTTTTTGAGTGCCTGTTTCTTTGCGGTTTTACTTTTCCGTAATTCCGCCTCCCGCAATTCCCGTACGAAATGAATATCCACCGTGTCAATCCAGATTTTCGTTCCGGGTGAATATTTGCGGATTTTCGGCAGATACCACTGAGCCGTTTCCCAGAAATCCAGAATGGCAAGATCAAAATGACGGTCGCCGAACAGCACTTCGTAGTTGATATTATCCTGCAGGTCTTTCATATCCACGCCTGCGGCCCGCATGGCCGCCACATCCCAGGCATAGGTTTCGATACCCAATTGTTGCAGTTCGGGTTTGTATTTTTCTTCGAGAGAACCGTTGCGGGCGATAAAGGAAACATGATATCCCAGATGCTTCATCATCTGCAATAAACGATACAGGCGCAGGGACCCGCTGGCACGGTCGTAGTAGGGCAGGAAGGGATCAACAACCAGGATGTTTCCTCTTACGCCGCGTTGCGAAGCCTTTACAACGTTGGCGGGGTCATTGGCATGCTGATTTTTAAGCTCATCTTTCCACTTGGCAACAAATTTAGAATGATTGACCCGCTGGTATTTTTTCAACCCGCTGTCAAGATCGGTGCCTGCCGTTTTCCCTTCATGATGAATTACGACGCTTTCCGTCTGGTAATAAACTTCATACCCTTCTCTGCGGACATAAAAGCACAAATCGGTATCTTCATAATAGGCTGGAGCATACTGCTCATCGAAGCCTCCGGTTTTCTCCCCCACTTCCCTTTTCACCAGCAGGGATGCCGCCGAGCAATAATCCACCTTGCGAACGAAATTGAAACGGGGATCGGCGGGATTATGACCACGACCGAAATTCCAACCATTACCGTCGGAAAAAATGATCGAACCTGCTTCCTGCAGCTGTCCGTCGGGGTAGACCAGTTTACTGCCGACGGCACCGCAATCGGATTTTTCTTCGGCCAGTTTTGCCAGCGCCGAAAGCCACCCCGGCTGCACTTCCGTATCGTTATTCAGGAACAGGATGAATTCCCCCGAAGCCGCCTGTGCCCCGCGGTTGCAGCCGATGGTAAAACCAAGGTTTTCCTTTTGCAGCAGCACTTTCGTTTCGGGATGTTCCAGTTTTTGCAGATATTCGCGCGTTCCGTCCGTTGATCCGTTATCCACGAAGATTATTTCATAATTCGGGTAACGGGTATTCTTTAAAATGGACTTAAAACACTGGTGCGTATATTCCAGATTATTGAACACCGGTATCACGATAGAGACACGCGGTGGTTTTTTCTCTGTTTTTACAGGGGGAGCAATGGGCGGATTTTCTTTTTCCTGCGCAGCAGCTTCGATGATTTCAGCAGCTGAGCGTTCCGTATCCGGCAAATCGGGCTGGTGATCGGCCCCTGCTTCGATCCAGCGATGATCGGTTTCGTATCCCAGCGCCATTAACAGGCGTCCGGCAATCCGGTTAAACCGCATTTTCTGGTCCTGTGTCCAGGCGCTGCGCCAGTCCGAATGTTTTTTACCGTTTTTTCCAAATGACGAGTTTAATACTTCACCGCCGCCAAAAAAGGTGCAAAGTTCTTTTTCGAAGTTCAGATTCAACCTGTCAGCCAGATTCTTGAACTGGGCTTCGCTTTCCGCTTTTAACCGTTCATTATAAACCCGTATTACACGCCCGGGAAATGCCTGTTCGTATTCCAGTCCGGCACGCACAAAATTCATCCAGGTGGCGCAGGCAAGGTCAAAATCCCGGGCCCATTCCTCGTCGAATCCGCTGTTCAGCATGGAATGCACAACATCGCGTCCGTCACGGATGATATTTACGAATTGAGCCCCCGGGAAAAACAGGTTCATATCTTTCAGATAAAGCGTATATTGCGGAGTCTGTTCGATCCAGCGCTTCTTCTTTGAGCGGTTGCTGTACAAAGCATTGATCCCCAGGCCGACCGCCGCATAGAACTCCGCCAGACTTACTCCCTGGCCGTAAAGCCAGTGTAAACGGCCGCGTTGGGTGCCCCAGAGATAGGCGCTCAGGGTGCCCTGTGCCAGTGGAATCATGAAATCCGATTCTCCGGCCAGCCAGGTATCACTGTGCCTGGCCAGAGATTGGGCCAGTACACTGGTGCCGGAACGAAAACAGCCGGTTACAAATATCGGATTCCGGCAAATGTGTAATTCGGGATTAAACAGCAATCCATCCGGCCTGTTCTCGGTAATGATATTGAATTTGCCTTTCACAACGACATTTGTTTCGCTGCGCCGCAGGGTATACCAGGAGTACTGGCCGCCTTCCCCCTTCGACTTCAGCAATTCGAAACCGAATTCGGCACAAAAACCATGAATATCATCTTTGGATATTGTCACGCCATGCCAGGTATCTTTTTCACGCTGCATCCATTCCGGGTCCAGCGAACCCTGCACCTGGAATTTGAACTTTCCGCCGGGCTTCAACACGCGGGCGGCTTCACGAAAATAGTTTTTTATCGCAGCCTTATGCGGAATATGCTGAAATACGATAAAGGAAAAAACGAAATCAAATGTTTTATCCTTAAATCGGGAAAGGTCGTAGCCGCTATTTTCATAAACAAAGGCATTTTTTATGCCCCGCAACCGTTGCTCGGCCCGCGTAATCATTTCACCGGATACATCCACACCGTGCACTTCCCCGAAATAAGTTGCCAGGTGTTTGGTCATGCGACCAATACCGCATCCGATTTCAAGAATTTTCATTTCTTTTAAATCGCTGCTGCTGGAATTAATATCGGGGTCGTTAACCACCATGTCAAGGACGTCTTTCAATCCCGAAGCGTCAAAGTCTTCTTCGCTTTGATTTTCATCGGTCGAGCGTACGAAGTAACGCGCATTTTTCAAAGCCCGAAGATTCCAGTCTTTTTTCATATCAGCATATTCTTCGATCACCGGCGCCGGATTTACCGCCCGGTCGACATCCGTCCGACTGCGCATGGTTTCGAAATCCGGCATCTGTTTTGCCCGATCCGGTGCTTTGTAAAACAGGAAAGCATGGTTGAAAAAATGTTCCAGTTTACCGAAACGGCCGCAATCGCGGAAGTACAGCATAACAAAGCCGAGTTTTTTAAATTCTTCATAAAGATCCGTATCGACTATGCCCCACTGCCAGATATTGTGAATATCCCGGTATTTGCGTTGGTGCTGCGGATGGATTTCGTCCAGCTTGTTGAACAGGTCCGGATAAAAACCTTCAGTTTCATCATGTGGCACATTCCTGAAATAATTTTCCCTGCCCATTTCCAGCAGCCGAACCGTAGCTCCCGGTTTCGTCCATTGCTGGTTGTAAATAATAAAGTATTTGGTATGCGGAGCATACAGAGCAAGCACTTCATTCCAATTCGGTTTTACCTGGTGCAGCAGAATATCAAACATGAAAACGGCGTCTACCTGTTTCAGTTTAGCGGCATTTTTCTCGTCCCCGAAATTGCCTGAGACAAGTTGCAGGTTGGGATACCATTTGCTTTTTTCTTTCACCCTATCGTTAATGTCGGTATCAATCAGAACGGCTTTTTCAGGATTGTATTTATCGAGAGCGTAAAACGTATACCCTGCATCTACGCCCCACACACCGCCAAGATCGGCAAAGGATTTAATATTGAATTTTTCAAAGGCATAATCTATTAAATCCAGTTTCTCTTTTATCAGATGTGCATATTCCTTTCGTATCTGAGCATCCGATTTTGCCAGTACGGTTCCCGTTCGTTTCGACGACAACGGAAAACTGATGAAATCATTACTGCTGCTTTCCTGCAGTATTCCGTAATCTTTTGCATCGGCGATAATTTGTTTCCAGGCGGCAACGGCTTTTTCCCGGTACTCTTCACTCTTCTGCCGCTGCCGGTCATGAATACGGAAATAACTCAGGGTTTCAGTTAAATAAACGAGATCTCCTTTACTGAGTAAATTCACCCACATGGTCACATCCCCGTTTCGCGGGGCTTTGCGACCTGCAAAGGAAAAGATATCCGGCACTGTCCCCCGCAGATCGGATTTGCGGAACATGGTTGTGCTCGGCTCGCCTATAAAATTGATGCTTTCTTCCAGCATGGCTGCAACGGCGGAAACCCCGTCCACGATACTGTCCTCCGCCACCGGACGTTTGTTGAAGTCCTGCTCGGGCAGTGGATTACCTCCTTCGTCTATACATTCCCTGTGGGAAGTAACCAGCGTCACCTCCGGATATTTTTGCAATATGGATACCATGCGGGCGATACAATCGCTGTGCAGCAGGTCATCATCATTCAGAAATTTTATGTATTCCCCTTTCGCATCCGCAAAAACACGGAGATAGTTAGCGCGTCCGCCTATATTTTTTTCATTTCTGTAATAGCGAATACGTTTGTCCGCAGTGTATTTATGCACAATTTCTTCGATTTCCGGGTCGGGACTGTCATCACGGATAACGATCTCGATATTTTTATATTTCTGATTAATTGCACTGTTTAAAGTTTCTTCCAAAAACTGCGGTTTGTATGCGGTAATCAGTACACTAACCAGCGGTTCATTGTCCGGCTTTTTTCGCTTTTTACTCAGTTCGAAAGTTTGTTGATCGTTGTTTTTCCGAATCGGTTTAACCTCTGAGAAGCCGAGTTCTTTCGCCAGTTTCCGCATATCCTGCAGGGGCATATCGTAATTCAACGTCAATTTGCCGCCCTGTTTAAGAATACGCCTGCAGTCGCGCAGGTACGCCTTAAAACTATGTTGATCCATTCCGCCGAAAAAGTTTCCGCATTCAATCCTGTCCATACTGTTATTGCGGATCGGTATACGGCCGCCTTTTACCAGCGTCAGTTCTGCCTGCGGATCAAAATCCGCATAAAGGAAATTATTTTTCTTTGATCCGAGGGATAGATTAAACTTTTGCATTAATGTTCTCCTTTTGACAGCATTCCTCCGCTCGTAACGGCGGTAAAATTTTCCGGGTAATCCCATGCCCGTATTTTTTGTTTAATTTCCCGCCCGTTGGAAACAATGAAATGCAGCAGCTCACAGATTGTGGTGATTTCCGCTTTACTCACACTGGTTCCGGTCGGTAAAGTGAGTACGCAATCCAGTAGTCGTTCCGTTTCCGGCAACAGCAGCCCGGCGTTTGGAAAATAGGACCGGTACGGTTCCATTCGATGGCAACCGGGATAAAAATACCTGCGGGCCAGTATTCTTTCCGCGCTGAGCAGGTCAGCCAGTTCGTCCCGGTTTAAAACCGTTTTTGATTCGTCGATTTTCAGCACTATGTACTGGTAATTATTTTTCTCTTTTTCATTGTATTCAAATACATCAATCCCCTGAATATTTTGTAAACGATCCAGATAGGTATGATAATTATTTCGGTTGTGCTCTACAAAACGGGGCAGTGATTCCAGTGATGCCAGTCCCATTGCTGCGGAAATCTCACTCATTTTACCATTGGTTCCGATATAGATTACGTTATCACGTCCGGAAAAACCGAAATTCTGCATTAGCCGGATTTTCTCGGCCAGTTCATCATTATTGGTCAGAACGGCGCCGCCTTCAAAGGTGTTGAAAAACTTGGTGGCATGGAAACTGAGCACCTCAGCATCGCCGAAACCGCCGATCATTTTACCCTCGTGCGATACTCCGAAAGCGTGAGCGGCATCGAACAACAGCTTGAGGCCGTGTTTATCGGCGATGGCCTGCAAACCGTGGGTATCGCTGCTCCTGCCCCATAAGTGCACTCCAATGATACCTGTGGTACGCGGCGTTATCAGCCGCTCGATTTTCCGTGCATCAAGTGTTGCGGATTGTGGATGAATATCGGCAAAAACGGGAGTAATCTCCTGCCATTGCAGCGCGTGTGCGGTTGCAATGAACGTCATTGAAGGAATAATAACTTCTCCCTGCATTCCGAGGGCGCGGATGGCTATTTCGAGGGCAATAGTTCCGTTGCACATGGCGATACAATGTTTAACTCCGGTAAATTCAGCGATTCTCTGCTCCAGTTCACGGACCATCGGCCCGCGGTTGGTTAACCGTCTGCTGGTCAAGAGGGAATCAATCTGCTGCATCAGCCGCTGTCGATCGGGCAGGTTTGGCGCCCCGACGTGTAACGGGTTTTCGAACAGCTTCATGCCGCCGAAATATGCCAGATCCGTTATGCGCTTTTTCGCCATGGATTTATATCTTCTCCGGAAAATTCTTTATATGCCGCTATCACCTGTTCCGCAGTTTCCGGTTCCAGGCGGACGCTGTTCGCGGATTTAAACTCTGAAGGTCCGGTGTATTTCCAGTCTGCATCGTACCCTTGAGCATGATAAACCCGCCGTAATTTTTCGAACAGCCCCGCAGGATCGGAACAGAAATCTTCGTAGGCGATTTCAACTTTACGTTCATCGCTGACGGTTGCCAGCCCCTTTTCAACGGCTGCATTTTTGTAATATACCTGGCCGGCTACCTGTGCAACCGGATCCAACTTGATTAATTCTTCATATTGTTTCGGTTTGATGGAATACCAGCGATCCAGCGTGCCGAAGAATTTTCGACGCGATTCGATCAACGACTGGATATTGAAAAAAGGATGCCGCTTCACATTCAGAAACACTACCTTTTTGAACAGATTGTCGAGAAAAGGTATATTTTGTTCAAGAATCATTCCTTTCATTGCCCAGGGTTTACCGAAGGCCTTTTCCACTGCTGCCAGTTCGGCGGTGAAACCTGCACCGTCTATCCGGTCAAGTTCCTCATCAGTCAGCCAGCGCGGTTCGCGATTGGGAATGAATCGCCGCCAGAAATACCAGAAGTCATTCGGCTGAAGCGCCCCTTTTGTTTTTCCGAGACTGGATTCATAATCGATTCCGGAATTGAAATCGAGTATTTCATCTTTAAAATTGTAGCGCTGATCCGTGAGCATCAGCTGAATTTTTGCACCGATATAGGGAGCAGCGTAAAACCGGGATAATAAATTGCTCGGGTAGGCGAAAACACCCGTGCCGGCCAGCCATTGCATCATAACCGTCGAACCGGATCGTGGTCCGCCGATTACCAGCAATACGGGATATTGCGGCATCTTAAAGTTTTTTATCATCTGCAGCTGCGCAGGACCGAGCATCCCGTTGATTTCCGCCAGCAACTGCTCCAGACTCTGATTCTTTTCAAATTCCCGACACCTTCCTCTGTCCATGGTATCCTCTGTAATTATGCGATTTGTTTTAAGGGACGATCACGATAGGCGGGAAAAAAATGATTCCCCGAAACATGATTAATGGCTTTCAACGTTTCGTATTTTATCTGATCACAAATCCGCCCGCACAAATAAACCGGCAATTCCCTGTTGGCCCATCCTTTTTTAAAACGCAACAAGCCGGAGTTCCTGTCCTCGGCGAGTCCCGGGGCTGCTCCAAGGTCAATGGCCTTGAATCCTTGCTCACGAAAAAAGCCGATGGCTTCATCAAACAAAGCGAAAGATACCTTGCAGGAATATCCGTTCGTATTATAGGCTGCAAGGTGATAATAGGCATACTTATTGTGTGTCATCCACAGCGCAATTCCTGCAATTTCATTTTCATAGATTGCACTCCAGGCATGAAGTCCCGGAACCCGTAATTGTCGTTTCAAGGACCAGCGTTCGAAATCGGCAGCACCGCTTATATTATGACGATGGCGGAGTATTCCGTACAGCCGGATCCATTCCTCGGACAGTTCTACGGGATAAATACTTTTCTTTATTTCGACTCTGTCGCGGGCAAAGCGCAGATTCCGCCTGTGATTTTCCGGTAACCGGGGCGGTTCCTGTTCAAGATCAATAACCTGGTGCATTTTGTAGCGCCGCATAATGTGCGGAAAACCGTCCAGCAGAATATCCTCATCGAAACCGCCGAAGGGATCGGTCACTATTCTGATCGAAACCAGCGTACCGGAAAGATTTTTAAGATCAGCGGGTAGTTCATTCCAATCACTGCAGGAAAATAAAGGATAGGGACCGGCGGCGTCAAAATAGGGTGTTCCCGGAATATCATTCCTAATCAGCCATCCGCCTGAACGCGGCAGTTCTATAATCTGTCCGGTTCCGCGGACAGCATCGGCATAGGTGCGGCTCAAATATCCACTTGCCGTTATTGCAATATTAAGATCAATATTCAGGTCATGCTCTTCCATGATTCGATCACCTGCCATGCCCGTGGTTAATACTTATCGCATATAATCAAGAATGCTCAGATTCATTATTTTTGCGGCACTTTGCAGGGCCGCTTTATATGCTATTTCTTCGGCTTCATATTTGGTCAGTGCTTCAGCCAGGTCCACATCCTCTTCATCGGAGATGTATTTATTTAAATTGACATTTACAGCCTCTATCCTGTTCATTGCCAGATCAAGATTATTGCTGACCGACGCCAGCGTAGTTGCAATGTTCAACACCTTCTCTTTTGCAGCATCAATCTCATCTATCGAGCCGGAAATTGATGCGGTATCATCCGTCAACAATGCATCGCGGAGATTAATCATCGCTGTGAACATTCCCGTATCCAGAAGCTGCTGTCCGTTAATATTGATGCTGATGGTATGCTGTTCGGAAATTTTGCGGTTTATCGGGTCCGTATTACCGGAATAGATAATATTCGACCCGTTTATGCTGAAAGGATTCCCGCTTTTGGTCTCCGATCCCGCAAATACTTTTCGCCCGATATGTTCATCATTGGCCAGTGACAGCATTTCATCAAGAAGGCCATCAACTTTGTTACCCAGTGATTCGCGTATATCCGCATCGATATTACCATCCGCCCCGCGTTTCGCAATATCCGCCGCATCCATCAGTAAACCGACAATCAGGTCCAGTTTAGAAGACGTCGCATCCACCCACCCCTGAGCATCCTGAATATTGCGCAAAAACTGTTCATTCTGGGACAACATATTTGAAAATCGACGCGCTCTTGAAAAGGAAACCGGGCCGTCCGAAGCCGTGTGCAGTTTTTTTCCGGTGGCGATCGCCCTCTGCAGAAAAGCCATATTACTGCGATTACCCTGCAGGGCGCGCATGGTATTGCTTATGATCATTGCCTGTGTAACACGCATCGTATCATCTCCCGTCAGGTCATTTGCAGCAGGGTCTGGACCAGTCCGTCTACGGTATCGATCACTTTTGCCGCCGCCTCGTAAGCCTGTTCATATTGCATCATCCGGGTCATCTCTTCATCGAGGGAAACACCTGATATGGCCTGTTTCTGGTTTTCCAGCTGCTGAACAATCATTGTCTGGCTTTCCAGTAAAAAGTCATTTTCCTGTACTACGCTGCCCAGCTGACTCATGATTGAAGTATAAAAGTCGTTCGGAGACAAGCTTCCGACGAAGTTCTCCATGCGCAAATCCGCAATCGCCAGGGCCATGGACGAACTGCCGTTGCCTTCACCGACCGCTTTTGTCGCAATCAGTCCGGGGTCGTTAATTATTGCTTCATTCAGGCGAAAATTATCCGCCCCGGTCACATCACCGGCAAAGAAATTGATCCCGGAAATATCATCAAGATTGGCTCCCTGACGATGAACCTCGTTTACCCGTGCGGCTAATGTTCTGGCCAGTTCATCAAGTTTTTTCATGGTATCCGGAATGACTTCATTATGAATCTCAACAATTCCCGCCAGGGCACCGGAACGAATATTGGGTTCATAATTAATATTATCGATCGAAATGGTAACCTGGGAAAAATCGCCTTCCGTACTGAACGATGCGGACAGCGTATTCACCTGCGCGCCGGAAACCAGGATTAATCCGTCGGTTGAGATGGTAACCTCGCCGTTTTCTTTTTCAACAACTTTGATATTCAGCTGTTTTGACAATTCCGTTATCATTTGATCCCGCTGGTCCAGCAAATCCATCGAATTACTTTGGGTAATCTGTTTATTAATAGAACCGATCTGATTCAATAAATGGTTTATGCTGTTGACGGTATCCGTGATCTCACTTTGAATCTGTACCTGTGAACTTTTGTAATCACTGTGAATCCGGTTGAACGTATTCCCCAGCACAACGGCACGATCGCGAACGATGGCACGGTTTGCGGTGCTTTCCGGTTCATTGGCCAGGTCATTCCACGCATTCCAAAATTCATTCAACACATTGGAGAGCCCCGCTTCGGTCGGTTCGGCAAAAACTTCTTCCAATTGTGAAAGAATTGTCGAGCTGCTTTCGTATTTACCCAGATCCTGGTATTCCAGCCACAACTGGTTTTCAGCAAGACGCTGGCGAACCCGTACGATTTCGTTACCGCGGAGCGTAAGACCCATTTTACCCAATTGCGGTAAACCGGCCGTCAGCGCGTTCAGGTCAACACGCCGGCGTATATATCCGGCTTTGTTGATATTTGCTATATTTCCTGCGGTAAGATTGATGGCCGCCTGATGTGAGAGCAGTGATCGTTTTCCGATTTCAAAAATATTACCTATAGACATGATAGCTCCTCAGACCTGGAAATCCAGAACCTTTTTTGTCGTTTTCTCATTACCGCTCAAGTCGCCGTCTTTATTGTATGTATTTTTCGGCACTTCATCAGCCGGGAATATCAGTTTTACCAGATCCCGTACGAACTGCAACGATGAATTGATCAATTGCTGATTTTCCCGATTCAGACGGTTCACCTGCTGGATGCCCAGTTTCAGTTTCTGCGTCAGTTTAAGCCATTCGGGGTTGGTTGATTTTCCGGAATATTGCAGCATTTCCGAAAGGCTTGCGTCTTTGATATTAACGCCCCAGGTATTGAATATTTTCTGCATAATCGATGATCGCAGCGTACTGAGCGCCTGAGCCTTTTGAACAATGCTTTGTTCGGAAGCCGTAAGTTCATTGAGCCTGGTTATATTGCCGTTGATGATTGCCTGCTGTTTAAGCACGAGTTTTTCAATCAGCTGTTCGTACAGTGCCGCTTCCTGCAGCAATACCTGGAACAGGGTTTCATAGCCTTGTTCAGGATTTTGAACCGGGATTTTTTCTGGGTCAGTCATGATTCAGCCTCAGCATTTCATATTTTTGATACGCATTGGAATTCATACGTTTTGTCAATTCCTCAAGATCAATATCTTCGCGGTCGCTCATCGACCGGTAAATGTGTTCGGCCAGCCCGATTCCGCCTTTTTCCGCCATTTCTTTACCCATAACCGAACTGAACATCATCGATGCCAGATTGTTCTCCCCGTCCGATAAGGGACCTTTATGAAGCGTTTTTTGCATGGCTTTCAAAACAAAACCGATAAACACGCTTTCCAGTTGCTTGCTTGCCTCCCGAAGCTTCCGGTCTTTATTTGTATGATTTTCCGGTTTTCCGGCAACCTGTGGTCCGGTGTTGACATTATGTACGCCATCCATAGCATTTGGTCCTTAAAGAATCACCAGTTTGGCACGCAGCGCCCCGGCCTGCTCGATAGCCTGGAAAATAGAAATAATATCCCTTGGTTTTAAGCCGAGTTCATTCAGAGCTGCAGCCAGTTCACTCACACTCGTCGTCTGTTTTACAACCGCCGTGCGGGCTTCATTTTCATAAGCGGTGGTTTCCGTCACCGGAGCCACGACCGTCTGCCCCTGGGAACTGAATGCCTGCGGCTGAGAAATAATCGGGCGTTGGCGGGTGTGAATCGTAAGGTTTCCATGCGAAATCATTACTTCATCGATTGTCACCATTCCGCCGGCGACAATGGTACCCGTCCGTTCATTGATTACCACCCGCGCTTCCATATCCGCTTTCACTTTCAATGTTTCGATACCGGCAATAAATGAAATCGCCGGTTCCTGGCTGAGCAGACTGTCGGGCATGTTAATTTCGACGATACCCGGACTCACAGCGTGCGCTTCATATCCTTCAAAACCGTCCGCGGCAAATTCGTTGATCTTGTCGGCGATCCGACGGGCGGTAATAAAATCCGCCTCCTGTAGATGAAGATTAATGGGCTTGTCAAGGGCAATTCCATTATTCTGGGGGGAAAAAGTCAGGTAACCCCCGGCCGGGACGCGCCCGACCTGGGCGTGATTTTTACGTAATTTTTCACCGGCTTCCGTTTCAATGTTAAAACCACCGAGAGAAACCGGCCCCTGTGCCATTCCGTAGGTTAATCCAGATTCATCCATTAACGGGGTCATCAGAAGTACCCCGCCTTCCAGACTGGTCGCGTCTCCCAATGATGAAACGGTGACATCGAATCGGGTACCTTTCCGACCAAAGGACGGAAAAGGTGCCGTTACCATCACCGCGGCTGCATTCCGGGTTCGCATTTGTTCGCGGGGCACATTGATGCCGAATTTTTCCAGCATGTTGCTGATGGACTGAACGGTAAAAATGGCGCCCCGACTGCCGGTGGTCCTGTCCCCACTGCCATCCAGTCCGACAACCAGACCGTATCCGATAAGAGAGGTCTGGTTTTAGCTTTCAACAGTGGCGATATCTTTAATACGAACCTGGCCGAATGCCGTTGTAATTATAAACACTATAATTGAAAATGCTAAAAATCTCCTGCTCGCCATTTGAATGCAACCCTTTTTCAAAGCGCGACCCAGCCCAGAGCAATCAGAAGCAATCCGATTCCGACAATTCCCGAAAAAATTGTCGGAAGGGTACCCGGACTGACCACACTGTTGACGATTCCGCCTTTTCGGTATGTTATGTGCGCATCGGCAACATTGTATGACATAACCGTATTATTGGCGAGGATATCACGTGGGCGGACAAAGCCGACCAATTCCATGATATTTTCCTCGCCATTAACCTCAAGGGCGCGTTCTCCCTGCAGTTTAAACAACCCTTCCTTGGTCTGTTCGACGATGCGCACGGTGATTCGTCCGGACAGCCGTTCCTTCTGAGCCGTACCCTCGCTCCCGTCATAGCTGTTCGAATAGGAGCTGGAAAGGCCGAGGTCCGGTACAAGGTCCGTTAAACTTCCTGTTACGGAACCTTTCACTCCCATATCCGCCGCTGAGGAAGAATTACTTTTCGTCTCGCGGGAAGCATTTGCTGTTTCCACTATAATAATCGAGACCAGATCTCCTACCTTCCTTGCTTTGATATCCGAATAAAGGGAGAACGGTGTTTGAGCGTTTAATACGGTTGAAACAAGCAATATGACAATTATTCTGAACATAAAATCCTCTCAGGGTTTTACCATTACCACCTTGGATGAATGGATAGTGCCTGCGATTTGTTTTCGGGTTTTCTCACACACGACATTTATTTTATCGCCGATAAAACCATCCTGCCGCGCGATTCCGTTGGTGACTATTTCCAGAGCCCCGGCCGAGATTCTGATTTCCACTTCATCACCCTTGCGCAAAACCGGTTTCCTGCGAACCATATCTTTGGTAATTACTGCGCCGTTCTTTACGATACGTTTCAATTCCATACCTGACAGGGCTTCGGTATCGAAAAAATAGGTCCCCCAGTTTCTTTCCAGTAACCGTTCCTCCAGCCTTATTTCACCCCCTGAAATCACATCTTTCCGGTTCAGATGACGACCGGCTACAACAACCGGCATCCGGACGGCAACCTTAAGCGTAACCGGAAACTTAAAGCGGAACTCACCCTTTTCGAACACATCGATCCAGAGGGTCTGGTAACCCAGATTGGGACGGTCATCCTTCGGATGAATCTTGAACCGGAACTTGTTCAGTTCAACCTGGCTGAATTTTCCGCTGCGAATAAATTTTATCTCTATATCACCGGAGTCCACCCCTAATGATTGCTCGAAATAGGACAAAACCTCGGACTTGAGCAGCACGTTGTCCGATTGAACCGAATCCGACGCACTGCCCAAATCAATGAGGTTTATCATGGCGAGTGATATGAGAAGAGCTTTTTTCATTCTTTATCTTTTGATGTTATTGT
>JAJRVZ010000147.1 GCA_024277055.1 Calditrichota bacterium | reverse complement strand
CCTGGGTGCCCTCGACAAAATCGAGTTTCCGCGTACCATTATCTTCGATGAACCGCAGCGCTATATCACCGTCGATATCAAGCAGACTGTTGCCGTTTTCCAGGCGTAATTGCTGCAGAAAAATACTTCCCTCTCTGAAACTGAAAGCACAACGAACCTTGCCCAGCTGAACCCGGTTCAATTGCAATTCCCGTGCATTCATATCGATATCGAGCTCGGGGCTTGTAAACGGCTGGATAATTTCAAATCCGCCCTCGATCACCCCGGAAAAATCATAACCCTCCGGAGCGAACTGTCTGAAGGGTTCCATATTGATATTATTCAGGTAAAGACCGGCAAACAGGTCGTTTTGTTTACGGTCATAATATCCGCGGATTTCCAGTTCACCATTACCGGGTGCAATTAATTGCGCCTGTTCAATATTGATCTCATCCGGAAGCACCCGCACCAGCAGCTGTCCTTCATTTTTCAGCCAGTACTGCAGATAGTTCATTCGCAGCTCATTAAGAGCGATATCGATCGTATCACCGCGCATTTCAACCCATCCCCGGCTGCTGATACGGTTTTCCTCGTTTGCAAAACGTAAAGTGTCGAAGGCAACCCGATTGCTGTCAAAAGTCATGGCAATTCGGGCGCCGGTCAGGTCGATTCCGCTGACAACGCCCTTTCGAATGCCGAAATGGGCACGGCCCCGACGCTTGCTGAATGCTTCCCGAAGGTACAGGTCCAGCTGCACGGTATCCAGTTCGATGCCCTTGTATTTGATCTGTGGCAATTGAAGGTAACCGGTAAGGTCCGGATCGAACAGGTAACCGTTCATGAGCAGGTAACCGTCAAAACTGCCCCGGACGGTATCCATAGCCAGGGCCGTTGTGAGTTCTTCCAAAGAGTGCAGCGAGGTTCGCAGATTTGCCTGCACATTGAATTGCTTATCCATTTTTCCGGTGATTTCAAAAATTGAATGATCGGCGAAACGCAGGTAAGAGGGATCAATAATTTTAAAGTTGTTATTCAGAGCCGTCAATGCAAAGCGCAGGGTATCGAATCGAACCGTACCGATCGTCGAGTGCTGCAGCAAAATTTCCCCCCGCCCGGAGGTGTTTTCGAAATTCAAATCCTTTAACCGAAATGCCACATGACCGGAGAGATCCGTATGAATTGCATCGGGCCAGAAGCGGCCGACATCAAAATTGGAAAAATTCACACGGCCGTAACTGTTTTCCCTGCCTATTCTCCCGTTCAGTGTCACTTTACTGTTTCGCGAAGCCACCAGCCCCCGGCGCAGGATGATATTTCCGTAACTGTAATCAATATCCGCTACAAGGGAATCGAGAGCGTACTCGTTTACCTGTCCGCCGATTTTGACCTGTGCTGAAAAGCGGTCGGGCGTGCCTGCCAGATGGATTCCGGCCTGTAAATGTCCGTCTTTCAAACCGGCAATTCGTTTAACCCGGTTTAATTCCCGGGCGGAAAGCGAAATATCTTCCAGGTTTATGATCATCCACAGGCTATCGGAAAATGTCAGATCGGCATTGGCATAAACATGCGAACTGTCGGTTTCGAATTGCAGCTGATTCAGCGTCAATTGATTTTTTCCGGCAATCAGCTGTCCATGAAAATATTTCAGCCGCAGCTCGTTTTCGGGCCAGCGGGCGGTAAGACGGTCTATCAGCAGGGAAACCCGACCGTCGCTGTTCGTAACAGACAGTTTTAAATAGAGGCTGTCCAGAAAAATTGACGGATTGTCAATTGATAAGGAGCCGTTTAATATTTCCAGCTGTTTCAGGTTTACAGGCGGAATTACCTTCAGAACCGAATCGACGGCAATAGTTTCGGACAATGAGTGCAGTGTCCGGCGCCAGTCCTTGTGTGGTTCGGGTTGTTTTGCAACCCTTTTTTTCGTCCACCCCGGTATTGTTATGCGCAGGCTGTCGATCAATACCGATTCGATTTGGAAATCACCGCTAAGCAGCGCCGGCAGTCCGTATTGAAGGTTCACGAAATTGGATTCAAACCGGCTGCCGTCCGGCAATTGAACCCGTGCATTCTGCAGCCGCACATCATGCAGCAGATTACCGGAAAGGTCGCTGTATTCGACCAGCATTGAATCGGGCAGTTGATTGTTAATGACGGATTCCACCCACCCGGCAACGATATGGGTTTGCCAGTAGAGCAAAACAAGGAGAAAAAACAGTACACATACGGTAATGACACTACCGGTTACTATCTTCTTAATCACAATAATATTTTCCGCCTGCCGGGATAAATTTAATCGATCACCCGTTAAATAAGTTTCGTCCTTCTGGTTGTCACTTTTACTAAATTTGCTATAAGCTGCTTTGTAAATCAATAATAATCTGTGATTTGCGTCTGAATTACATTTTTTCCTTTTAATTTTTGATCAGGATAATTAAACTTCACTGATTGTCTGAAACCAAAATATACTTTCAAGCATTGAGGTGTCCGGTCATGTATAAAACGGCCTTGATTTTCGTTGTGATTGCAATTTTTATGCGGATTGCCGGTGCAGCGGACTGGTACAGGATCAGCGGCAGCTTTGCAATCGTCGAGTACCCGCAAGGTCTGAAGCCGCTTGCGGATTCACTGTTAAAAACCGCAGACTACGCTTTGCCAAAACTGGCGGAGATGGCGGGAATTTCCGCGGAAAGCTTCAGGAAGGAAAAAGCGGAAATCGTTCTTTCACAGTCTCCCGACGTTTCCAACGGATATGCGCTGAATAACCGCGTGGTGATTTATGCCCTTTCATCCGCTTATATTCCCCTGTGGACCGGAAGACAAAACTGGTACCAGCAGGTACTGACACATGAACTGGCGCATACGGTTACTTTTCGCGCCCTGCGGCGAAAAGTGAATTTTATCGGAAATCTTCCCTGGCTGTTCGTGCCGCGCTGGTTCATGGAGGGAATTGCTCAATATTTCTCGGAAGAATGGAATGCATACCGGGGCGATTTATATTTGAAAAATGCTGTGATGTACGGTCGCTTTACTATGCAATCCATTAATTCGCTTCAGGATGGCCGTTTGCTGTATGCCGGCGGCCACGCTCTGATCCGCTATCTTGCCTCCCAGTACGGGGATTCCTCGCTGATCAAACTGATGCGTCATGATTCGACCTCGTTTTTTTACAGTTTTGATTCGGCGTTTAAAAAGACCTACAAGCAATCCCTGTCCGAGCTATTTCCTTCATTTATCCGCCATCTGATCCTGCATTACGGTGATAAACTGGCCGATATTCCGGTTAACCGCTTCGGTAAAAAATTTCCTGCCTTCGGTTATGACACGTATCAAATTATTCCGCTGCAGGAGGCTGATTCAACTTTTTGTATTTCTGCACTGATGAACAATAATCATTTATTCAGTACCGCCCGTGTGGTGAAGATCAATAAAAAGAAAATCGAATCTCTGCAGGAAATTAGCAGTAATTACAGCACCGGAATCATAACCGATAAAACACAACGCCTGTTTGCATTCGGCCGTACTCATTTTGGTATTGAAGATAATTTGCAAACCATCGGGTTTGACTGGTTTGTTTACGACCGTGAGACGGAAACCACAAAAAAAATTGCTTCAAACCGCCGGGCGCGTTTTGTCGCCTTTCGCGGCCAATCGGCGTTGATTATGATCGAAGTTTTACCGCAGGGTTCGCAGATACTCGAATTCGATTTGCAATCCGGGGAAGAAAGGAAACTTTTTGAAACCGCCTTCCCTCTTGGCCGGATCGAGGCCCTGTCCGACGGCCGGTTTGTAATAGACGGCCAGGGGAATGACGGCAACCGTGATCTGTTCCTGTTCGATGGCGGTTCGTTGCAACCGTTGACACATTCCGAAACAGACGACAGGAATGCGGTGGCGGTTAACGATTCACTGATTTTATTCAATCGGTTTACAGGAAATGAACCATCCGTAGCGGTGATTAATCTGCACAGCGGTGAAGAGAAAACCGTTCTGACCGACCAGTTCGAATACTGGGTACACAGCTATGACGGCAGAACCAACTCGGTGATTCTGAAACACTGGAAACCGGGCCGCAAGCGGATATTTTCATCGGTACCATTGGATTCACTTTTGATGGCACGGAAAGTTGAGTTTGCGCAAAAAGAGACAGCTTACACCCGCTGGACATCGAAAAAGCCGATGCAACCGCTGCTGGATATTCCGGCATTGCCTGCAGGCAATGCCGAACCGGAAAAGGTACGTTTTCCGCATTTTCCGTTGCAGCATGGACTCTCACTGGCGCTGCCCTGGTACAGCGATAATTACGGGTGGGGGGTCTATGGCCTGACGTTCTGGGCCGAAATGCTCCAACGGCAGGCGCTGATGGCAATGTTTGTCGCTTTCCCTTCGGAACCGGATCGCTCCCTCGGATCACTGGCACACATGATCAGAACTTTTGATATGGATATTCTCAATGTTTATTATCACGGTCCGCTTATCTTTTCTCAACGTAATGGTACGCGTGTGGATTATTTACGCGATCTGGCAGCGGTGCAATTTACCAAACCGGTCTGGCCGGGAGGCGATAAACGCTGTGCATTTTTTCCACGGATCGGCGTCAGCTGGCAGCAATTCAAGCTGAAAGAAGTGTTGCCGGCGGTGCCCCGGTTAACTTCGTTCGGAACAGTACGTATTGGTGCGGCGTTTGAATATCATCAGCCTACGAAACTGTATCCCTTTCTTCCCAGGAAACAATTCGGATTGTCTTTTTACTGGAACAAATCGTTCAGCGGAGACACGGATTTCTCCGTATTTGAAATAAACACTTCATTGTCTCACAACCTGCTGCTGGAAAACCTGGGCCTGAAACTGCTGGGATCGTGGATAAAACAACAAGGCCAGCTGCCGCCGCTGCAGTTTGTGGGGACGGATCGTTTTTTCGAAACCAATATTCCGAGGGATTTCGGTTTTACCCGTACCGTCCGGGGCGTACGGGAGGATAATGCCGGCGATGAACTGCTGTGGGGTTCGGCAGAGGTGAATTTCTTTCTGGCGAAAAAGACGCCGTTTCGGCTGCTTTTCCTGCCGCTCAGCGGAATGGCCGTTACCGGATTCATCGACTATGCACGGATAAGCGGAATCGCGAAAAATGAAATTTATTCATATGGTTATGAATTGACGTTCGGCGATCCGGGTTTGCGTTTTGGCGGCGGCTTTGCCCGGGGCAGACAGGCCGATGGCAGCCATCATGGAAGGTACTATATCCGGATAACACTGACCATGGCCGATTTATTACGTGCGCAGCATATTTCGGAAGAAATTCCCGCAAACAGGGGATGGCAGTGAAAATAAATGCAGAGATTTTAAAACGTGTGCCGCACACCGGCGCCTGACCGGTAACCGGTATCCGGTTAACGAATCGGTGGTGTGAATGGAATAAGTTATGAATGACCGCAGGGGATAAGTAGAATTTCCTGTTTCTGAAAATGATACCTATCAAATGTCGATTCAAAAGAGTTTATGAATTTCTGAGATACTATCCAGTAATTTCCAGGGACTTACATCTTTGCGCTGCAAGTCCTGTGGCCGGAATTTTCCCGTTTTCACCAGAACGGTATTAATTCCCGAAGCCTCCGCACCTTTGATGTCCGATTCAATATCGTCGCCGATCATCGCTACATCTTCCGGGGGAAAACCGAGGTCGTTGAGCACGGTTTCGTAAAACGTTTTTGACGGTTTACCGATCAGGATGCTGTTTTTCCCGGATGCAAATTCCAGAAGGGCGACGAACGCTCCGGCATCCAGTGTAATTCCGCGGTCGGACATCCAGTAGCGGTTCTTTTGCAAAGCGATCATTTCCGCGCCGGCAAAAAGTTTCTGAAAGGCTGTATTCAGTTTGTTAAAAGTCATATTATCACCCAGGTCGCCTGCAACGACCCAGTTCGGCTTGTCGCTATTCGTATTCAATCCCGAATAATCCTGTTTTGCGTCATCGGTCAGCAGCAGGTGGCAATTGTGTTTACCGGAACGACGAATATATTCGGCTGCGGCGTGGGCGGCTGAAAAAATACTGCTTTCCGGCACCTTAATGCCAAAATCTGCCAGTTTTTTCTGTAATGTTGCCCGGCTTTTCATGGTCGTATTGGTAATAAAACGAAACGGGATTTTCCGTTTCTGCAGCCAGCGTATCGCTTTATCCGAACCGGGTATCCGCTCGGAATCATTATAGATTACTCCGTCAAGATCAATCAACAGCGCTTTTATTTCCCGCATTTAGTCTCCAAAAAATCGAAGTAATTCATTCACATTTTTATCCGTGTCCGAAAAGCCGGTGGGAAATCCCGCGAACTTTTCAGCTTTCGGCACATCATTTTTCAAATCAAGACGGTGTTGCCGCACACAGTAGCACCATCCTTTTTTCAGGTAATATCCGGCGAGGTATTCCTGTTCGATCTGTCCCGGGGTCGGTATGAACAATCCCTTTTTGCCGAGGGCCACCATCTCCATTACCGAGGTATATCCCGGCCGACCGATAATGAATCGCGCCCTTTTCATGAATTGCTGCATCTGTGCGCGGTTCATATACGAATAAAAAGTTACGTGTCCCTGCCGTATTTTATAACGGCGTTCCGGTTTGCCGAGGGCAACGACTATTTTTCCGGGCAGCCGGCCGGCCTGCTCGAAAATCAGTTTTTCCAGTTTGCTGCGTTGCGGTTCGGGACCGCTGACAATTATGAAATAATCAATATCGACATTTATCGTTTGTTCACTGTCGGGCATATCCGCAAAAATTCCGCTGTAATTCAGCTTATCCGCATTCAGGTAACGCATATCGTGGGAAAGCGCCCCGGTTAGAGCTCGTTCCGGCCCTTTTTCATCGGGGATCAGAATGGCATCATATTTTTTGAAAAACGAATAATTAAACCATTCAGGCAGCCATTCCAGTTTGCCGATTGGAAAAGGCAGAATGTAGCGCAGCTGATGCGAGATCAGATATGATTTTACTCCATGCTGGTAAAGACAGAAACGGTTGTCGCTGATGATGTAATCGAACCGGTACTTTTCCTGCAGAAGAGTAAGGGCGCGTTTTTCTTTCCACATGGCGAACAGCATGCGCGGAAAGGTGATCAGCATGAATCGTGTAACGAAAAAACGGGTACGGGGGTAACGAATGGGGTACTCGGGGAAATCCAGAAAGATGCATTCCGGCACCTCATCCCGCAGCAATTGCAGTGCCCGCCCGTGCGCTGCTACAAAAACCTGATCTCCCCTTTGCAGAAAACGGCGTATCAGCGGTAATACCCGGGTAGCGTGACCCAGACCCCAGTTCAGCGGGGCGATAAATATTTTTTTCGAATTTTTTTTTGTCATTCAAACCGTTTGGTGATTGAACAGATCAATTAAAAAAGCGCACGGGTAATCAGCGTAGCCGCGATCAGACCGGCGGCGTCGGCAACCAGCCCGGCCGGCAACGCGTAGCGTGTCCGCTGCACATTCACGGCCCCGAAATAAACGGCAACGACATAAAAAGTTGTTTCAGTGCTGCCGAACATGGTCGAGGCCATTATTCCGATCAGCGAATCCACCCCGTGAGTTTTCATCAGTTCCGTCATCACGCCCAGCGAGCCGCTGCCGGAAAGCGGGCGCATCAGCGCCATGGGCAGCACTTCGGAGGGCATGCCGATCAATTCGGTGAACGGACGTAAAACGACAGTCAGAATGTCCAGGGCTCCGCTGGCACGGAACATGGCAATGGCCACCAGCATGGCTACGAGGTAAGGGATAATCTTTACCCCGACTTCAAATCCCTCTTTGGCCCCTTCGACAAATTTTTCATATACCTTTACTTTTTTGGCATAACCCATACCGAGGAAAACCAGCAGCATGACCGGGATTACGGCAATGGACAGCCAGTCAATTGAGGTTTTAAAAAATTCCATTTTAATCCCCTTTCGGCATGTTTTTGTCAGCAGCTTTTTTCCGGTTGAAGCGCTGGATTAGCTTGACGGTCGTCAGCCCGACAATGGTTGCACAGGTAGCCGCCAGGATCGAGGGGATAATAATGATCTGCGGGTTGACCGAATTCAGTGAAGAGCGGATTGCAATGGCCGTAGCCGGTATCAACGTAATGGCGCTGGTGTTGATGACCAGAAAGGTACACATATCATCGGTTGCCTCTCCTTTATTGGGATTCAGCTTATCCAGCTCTTCCATGGCTTTCAGTCCAAGCGGTGTTGCCGCGTTGCTGAGCCCGAGCATATTGGCAGCGATATTCATGATCATCGCGCTGATGGCCGGATGCTCCGTCGGTATGGAAGGAAACAGTCTCTTCGTGATCGGCCGCACACCACGGGCGAGCATGCGCGTCAGCCCGGCTTCTTCGGCGACCTTCATAACTCCCAGCCACAGGGCCATAACGCCGATCAGGCCGATGGCGATCTCAACGCCGGTGGAAGCTCCCTTTAAAGCGGCGCTGGTTACCTGTCCGAGTTTTGTCTCCTCACTCAGGTTTCGCTTCTGTTCCGTTTGAACAGCCGGTTTCTCCGCAGCAAATTCATTGTAGATGTCATTTCCCGCAGCGATGAATATCGCCAGGGCAATCATCCAGAACCAGATGTGATTGAGCATTGCATGTCCTCCCAGGGTGCAGTAAAGATTAAGGGCAAGATTACGGATTGCGGAAAAAAAATACAAGGCGATTTCAACGGAACGGAAAATGATCTCGTGTGATTTATGAAAGTAAAAGAGCCGTTTCTTGCCCGGCTGAATCAGATTGCGTAAATTGCGCAAATTTCTGAACACATCGTACTGAAAAAGAGGAATTACATGCTGGATCTAAAATTTATCCGTGAGAATCCGGAGGTTGTAAAACGAGCCGTTGATCTGAAAAATGAAAAAGCCGACATCGACCGTGTGCTGGAACTGGACCGGCAACGGCGTTCGATAATAAATGAAGTGGAGCAATTGAAAAAGGAGCGCAACGACAACAGCAGAAAAGTGGCCGAGCTCAAAAAAGCAGGCGAGGATGCCGCAGAGGTTATTGCGCGTACAAAGGAAATTTCACAAAAAGCAAAAGAACTGGATGAACATCTGGCCGATATACAGGAGAAATTGAAATCCGAACTGGACCGTATCCCCAATATTCCGCATGAAACGGCGCCGGAGGGCAAAGATGAATCGGCCAATGTTGAAGTGTTGAGAACGGGTGATCTGCCGCAATTCGATTTTGAACCGCTGGATCATATTAAACTGGGTGAACGGCTGGATATTCTGGATTTTAAACGCGGCGGAAAAATAAGCGGCAGCGGATTTCCGGTTTATAAAGGAATGGGCGCCCGTCTCGAACGCGCCCTGATCAATTTCATGATCGATCTGCACGTGGACAAACACGGCTACAGGGAAATATTTCCGCCCTTTGTCGTGAATCGTGAAAGCATGTACGGCACCGGCCAGTTGCCCAAACTGGAAGACGACATGTACCTGGCCGAAAAGGACGATTTATTCCTCATCCCGACGGCGGAAGTGCCTGTCACTAACCTGCACCGGGATGAAATGTTGCAGGGTGAGGAACTGCCGATCAAATATGTTGCCTATTCCGCATGCTTCCGCCGGGAGGCCGGTTCCTACGGAAAGGACACGCGGGGTTTTCTGCGGGTGCACCAGTTTAACAAAGTGGAAATGGTCAATTTTTCGCTGCCGGAAAATTCCTATGAAATGCATGAACAATTGTTGAAAGAGGCAACGGAAATACTGGATTTGCTCGAATTACCGTACCGGGTGCTGTCTCTGGCAACCGGTGATCTCAGTTTTGCCGCTGCCAAATGTTACGATATTGAAACCTGGTCGCCGGCCGAGCAAAAATGGCTGGAAACCTCCAGTGTCAGCAATTTTGAAGATTTTCAGGCACGGCGGGCCAATATTCGTTTCCGCAGGGAAAAGGGAAGTCCGCCGGAATTCGTACACACATTGAACGGTTCGGGCCTGGCCACCTCTCGCCTGATGGTTTCCCTGCTGGAAACCTGGCAGACGGATGAAGGTACCGTGGTGATTCCGCCGGTGTTGCGGCCGTATATGGGCGGACGCGATGTAATAAAAAAAGAGTACGATAAATGACCGAACGCCAACTACGGCTGGAAATCGCGGCATGCGGCGAACGCCTGTACCGGCTCGGTTTTGTGCCGGCGACGGATGGCAATATCAGCTGCCGCGTTTCGGAGAATACGATCCTGATAACCCCCTCCGGTGTTTCCAAGGGTGAGTTAAAGCCCGATGATCTCGTGCTGACCAATCTCGAGGGCAAAGTTTTGCGCGGAGCATTGAAACCATCCAGCGAGCTGGTTATGCACCTGACCGTTTACCGGATGCGCCCGGATTTGCATGCGGTTGTCCATGCCCATCCACCCTATGCCACGGCTTTTGCACTGGCGCATGAGCCGCTTTCCATGCCGGCTCTGCCTGAGGTAATTGTCACGATTCTCAAAGTTCCGCTGACTGAGTATGCAACCCCGGGAACGGCCGAAGTGGGAAGGGCCGTCAGCAAGCTGATCAACGATTATAAGGCTATGCTGTTGCGCAACCATGGGGTGCTGGCGGCCGGCAAGTCCCTGAAGGATGCGTTTCATAATATGGAACGAATCGAGCATTTCGCGAAAATCGTTCACCTTGCGCGTCAACTGGGTGGTGAAAAGAATCTGGATGAACAGCAGCTGAGAACGCTTCTAAAAACATGGGGGGTCGGATGATCCGTACCGTTTTTGCGCTCATTTTTATTATTCCGTTTACAATTATTCTCGGTCTTGGCGCTGTGCTGTTCGGAATTATCAATCCCTATCTCGAAATCAACAATAAAATCGGCCGCTTGTGGTGCCGTGGTATTCTGTGGGTTGCCGGAGTGGAGCTTGCGATCGAAGGGCTGGAGAAAATCGATTTTCATCAAACCTATATTTTTGTAGGCAACCATCAGAGCCATTTTGATGTTCCGGCTATATTCAGCGTTTTACCGATGACGGTACGGTTCATTGCCAAAAAGGAATTGTTCAAAATTCCCTTTTTCGGGTGGGGCATGACGGCGGTCGGTATGCTTAAAATCGATCGCGTACACCAGCAACACGCGCATGAAACCATGAACCGGGCGGTGGAGGTGATGCGCGGTGGAGTTTCCGTGGTTGTTTTCCCGGAGGGTACCCGCAGCCAGGACGGTTCCATCGGCAATTTTAAAAAAGGTGGATTTGTAATTGCCATCAAAGGTAATTTTCCGGTGGTACCGGTCAGCATTTCCGGCAGCCGTTTCATCTTGCAGAAACACACGCTGCGTCTGCGACCCGGCAGAATTAAAGTGAAATTCTGTGATCCGATCGATACCAGCGGTTATGACTATGAGCACCGCAACGATCTGGCCGAAAAAACACGGCAAATTATAATTCAGCATTTCGATATTCATTATAATGAAAGAGAAACATGATGCACAAAAACCTGCAAATTCTCGACCATCCTCTTATCCAGCAGAAACTGTTTTACCTGCGCAGCAAATACAGCAATAACCTGAGTTTCAGAAACATGCTTGATGAAGTGGGTGCGCTGATGGTTTATGAAGTAACCCGCGATTTACCGGTGCGTGAAAGGGAAGTGGAAACGCCGCTGGAAACAACAACAGGATATGTACTCGCCAGAAAAGTAACGCTGGTGCCCATACTCCGGGCGGGGATCGCCATGTGTGACGGCATCCTGAAACTGATTCCGCATGCCCGTGTCGGGCACCTGGGGTTGTACCGCGATAAGGAAACCTTGATGCCGGTGGAATACTACCGCAAATTCCCGTCCGACATCGTCGAGTCGGAAGTTATTATTATCGATCCCATGCTTGCTACCGGCGGCAGCGCCTCGGCGGCGGTGACTTATGTGAAGAATATGGGTGTCAAAAATATTCGTTTTGTCTGTCTGGTCGCGGCACCGGAAGGTGTGGAATTACTTACCACTGAGCACCCGGATATTCCGATTTACACTGCAGCCCTTGACAGGCAGTTGAATGATCAGGGTTATATTTTGCCCGGATTGGGCGATGCCGGCGACAGGATTTACGGAACGGAATAAT
This sequence comes from Calditrichota bacterium, assembly GCA_024277055.1. GTDB lineage: Bacteria > Calditrichota > Calditrichia > JAJRVZ01 > JAJRVZ01 > JAJRVZ01. The sequence continues at coordinate 26,880 of JAJRVZ010000147.1, read as the reverse complement.
ACTCAGGCACTGATGCGAACCGTGTTGCGTCCGGATTCTTTTGCTGCATAAAGCGCCGTATCGGCCTTTTTCAACAACACCCTTTCATTATTACCGTCATCGGGAAAACTGGCGATTCCGAGACTTATGGTGAGGTTTACCCGTTTCTTTGTCCGGTGTCTCGGAAATTTCGTTTTTTCTATGATCTTGCAAAGTTTTTCGGCGACGGTTCTGGCATTATCCTTTCCCATTTCAGGAAGAATAATCAGGAATTCATCCCCGCCGTAGCGTGCCACTATATCCGATTTTCTGGTATTTCTGACCAGTGCCTCGGCCACCAGTTTCAGTACCTTGTCCCCGCTTACATGTCCGTAGGTGTCGTTATACTGCTTAAAATTGTCGATATCGATCATGGCCAGTGAGAACGGTTTTTTGTGCCGGGCCGAGCGCTCGATCTCGCGTTCAATCTGCGATGCGAAGAAGCGGTAATTGTAGGCGCCTGTCAACGGATCGGTGATGGCTTCCTGTTCTTTTATACGATACAGCTTCATCATTTTATGATAGAGCAGCATGTTTTCATAAATGATACTGGTTGATTGCAGAAAAGCTTTCAAAATGCGGATTTCATAAGTTGCGAAAGGAGTTTGTGAATACCCCCGGTCCAGAAAAATGATCATTTTTTTCGGAATCTCAATACTTATATTTTCACTGGATTCCAGGCCGCCGTGAGTGGCAATGGCCAGGAATATGCCGGAAGATTCCGCGGAACTGCCCATACCGGGGATACAGCTCAGTACGAACGAAATCGAATTAAGATGCTGTGCGACTTTAAGCAGCGAAGGATCGAGGATTTCTTCCTTGCTTTTTACCCAGAGAAATTTCATTTCCTGTTTCAGGTGATAATAAAATTCTTTTTTCAGTTTTAATTTGAGTTTCTCAATACGCAAACCGGCAATGCCCGCGTGGGTTATACTGGTAAGCTTTTCCGATTCCGAATCATAGTCAAAAATAATACACCGGTCGATTCCAAAACCTTCAATGATTTTTTGAGGAAGCATGCGGATCAGGTCATCCGGCGATTTCTGCATACGTAGCAGGTTGGCCAGGTTGTTCATATAAAACAGGCGGTTGTTGTATTCGGTCAGTTGTTCCCGTGATTGGGTGAGTTCTTCATTGATCATCGAAAGACTGCTGTTTACTTTTTCCAGTTCTTCCAGTTTGTTTTGCAGTTTTTCGACAAGACGAATATTGTATTCCGTGAGATACTTGCTTTGCTCCCGGGGATCGAGCGTATCCTTTCTGCCTTCCAGATACTCCTCAATACGCTGAACAAATTCTGTAACATTGATCGGTTTGGCGATGTAACCGTCACATCCGGCGGTCAACGTGCGTTCGCGGGCACCCTTGTCGATTTCAGCGGTCAGGGCGATAACCGGAACGGTTTTCAGGGCGTCAATGGATTTGAGCAGCGTGGTTACTTCATAGCCCTGCATATCCGGTAAATTCATATCCATTAAAATGAGATTGGGCAATTCCCGGGTGGCGAGCCGGATGCCTTCCAGACCACGAGAGGCACCGAGGAAGCGATAGCCATGCAAATGCAGTATGTCAGCCATCAATTCACGTGATTCGGCGTCGTCTTCAATATAAAGGACTTTTTTTCTGTTGCTGTCTGTCATATAGTCGAAGTTTAAATGATTACACCAATCAAATTTTTAGCGCGAACAGCCTCATTGAAACTAATCGTAAATCGACGGAAAAGCAAGTAGAATTAATATCGGCAGTACACAGTAATCGTTAAGCGATAATCAGGGAATCTGGTTCTCCAGGAATTTTACAACCACCATGGTCAGATCGTCGCCGGCCTCTTTGCCGTCGCTGAAACGGTGGATTGCATCGAATACTCTTTTCCTTATCTGAAAGGCGGTTCGGGCACGGTTTTTAACAATGAAATCGAGCAGCCTGGTCTCTCCGAATTCTTCTCCGCCCGAATTCTGAATCTCAGTTATTCCATCAGTATACAATACCAGTACATCACCCGGAAGGAAGGATTCCGTCTTTTGAATATAAGTCTCGTTGGGCAGGTAGCCGAGCACCAGTCCTCCGCCGAAAAGTACCGAATGGCTGCCATCCGCATGAACGAGCAAAGGGGGATTATGACCGGCGTTGGTATAGGTGACCATCCGGTTACGAATATCGATAATACCGTAAAAAAAGGTGGCATAGTTTCCGGCGCTCGTGCTTTCCTGCAGGAGATTGTTCAGCCTGGCTACGACTTCGCAGACGGTGAACTGGGATTTTTTATAGGCTCTGAACCCGGCCAGAAGCAGCGACATCATAATGGCTGCACTGGCCCCTTTTCCGGAGATATCGCCGATCAGCACACCGAGTCGGTTATCATCAATCGCCACTACATCGAACAGATCTCCACTGACTATCTTACTGGGAATGTTGACAAAGGAGATTTCCAGAGACCGGTAGGCCGGGGGACGTTTCGGCAACAGAACTTTTTGTACCTGTGCCGCATCGATCAGTTCATGCTCAAGGCGTGTTTTGGCCATGGATATTTCGTATTGTTTGGCATTGTTAAGGGCGATGGCAGCCTGATTCGCAAAGAGAATCAGCAATTCAATCGAATCGTTGGTGAAGTGTCCCGCATCATCACTTTCAAGACAAATGACACCGATGACATCATCCTGGATTTTCAGGGGAATAGTCACCTGCGATTGTGTCTCTTTGCGGAAAGGATAATAGAATTCCGCATTGCTCACATCCTCTATCAGCGATAGTTCGCCGTGTTCCGCAACCCAGCCACAGGCGCCCTGTCCCAGTTTCAGATTTATTTCTTCCGTTTCGACCTGGTAACCGCGGCTGACCTTCTGAATAAGTTCGCCGGATTTGTTGTCGAGTAAAAAGATTACACCGGCGTCGAAGGCCACAACATCGGCCAGTGCATCCAGCAGGAACTCAAGTATTTCCTGTGTATTCAGGCTGGACAGGAGTTTCTGACTTACTTCAAACAGTTTTTTTATTTCCAGATTCAATTGCAGGACGTCAAGGTAAAGCGCCGTATTCTCCAGTATTTGCCCTGTTTTGCTGAACACCCTGCGGGTCAGCGGTCGAATAATGCGGTCACGGAACAGTGACATATTCTCGGATGAAAAGAAAAGCAGGGCGATGCCGCGGCTTTTACCGTGAAAAGCCAGCAGTACATCGAGTCCGGCATCCTGCAGGGTTTTTATTTTTGGGGGCAGCTGCTGATCCGGAAAGATTTCTTTCAAATAAAGCGGAGAATGATAATCGGTTATTTCAAACGGTTCGATTTCCACCGGTAACCGGGTTTTTATCTTGTATAATTTTGTTTTTTTAAGGTGATAGTTTTTTTGTTCAAGAATATATAAGGCCCAGTGAGGAACAGGCAGAATATCGTCAATCAGTGCATAGAGCAGGGCGGTAAGCTCGTAATAGTCGACAATGCTGTTCAGTTTAATATTGAATTCATTCAGGTTAAATTCGGCATTGGACAACGAAAGGTGGATTCTGCTGGTAAAATGTTTGCGCAGAAAATCGCGCAGAGAATCAATAGTCACGACAATGAGAAGAAGGATAATAAAAAATACAACAGGAAACGAAAACGGCACCAGTCGGTAAATGACAAGGGCCATGATCAAGTATAAAACGGTAACAATTACTGATTCTACCAGGAAACGCTTCAAGATTTCCTCCCGAAAAACAATCAATTTATCGAATCGACCGAAAACAGGCAAGCGGTTTAGTCGAACACCATAAGGGCGGACGACAAAGCCGATTTGCACGGAACGAATAACAGGCAACGAGTGATTGAATATCAACGGGATTATTGAATTTATAATTGAGGATTCGCGATTAAAGATCGGCAATTTGAAAGTGTCGGCTGCCCCTGCTCCTGAAATTCCCGTGCTTTTCAGTTGCCGATCGGTGGTTTTACTGTTTTACTTTCAGAGTCAGGATGGTTATATCATCTCCCTGGGGTACATCACCGGAAAAATCCTTGAGTTCTTTCAGCAGACGTTCGTTTAATTCCCTGCTGGAATTTTTCGCTCCGTACTTGGTAATAAAATCGATCAGTCTTTTTTCTTCATATTCGACTTCATCCTCGTCCATGGTTTCGGTCACACCATCGGTGAACATGATCAGCAGGTCACCCTTGTTAAGTTTTACTTTTCCCGTTTCAAACGGATAGTCGGGCATCATGCCGAGAATTATACCGCCGTTCGTAAGTTCATCAATGGATTTGTCGGCATGCATCAGGTAGGGCGGGTTATGGCCCGCATTTACAAAGGTCATTTCGAGGGACTTCAGATTCAGCACACCGACAAAAAAAGTGATATATTTTTCCGGGCTTGTGTTGCGGTAAATAACGTTGTTCACCTTTCCCACGAGCACATCCAGCGGATCGATCACGCCGATCATGGAATGCAGGGAGGCCTGCAGGTTGGACATCAGCAACGATGCCGGCATTCCTTTGCCGGATACATCGGCGATAACCAGGGCAAGCAAATCGTCACTCACGGGAATGATATCATAATAATCGCCGCCGACATGTTTGCTGGGTACATTCAATCCGTGTATATCCAGTCCTGCAATATCCGGCATTTCTTTCGGCAAAAGCCCCACCTGAATGGCACTGGCCATGGCCATTTCTTCTTCCAGTTTCTGTTTTTCGAGGGTTTCTTTGAACAAACGGGAATTTTCAAGAGAAATAATGGCGATATTTGCCAGGGTTTGCAGAAACTCAAGATCCCCGGCCGTATAGGGCTGATTATTAAGTTTTTCGCCGAGAAATAGATAGCCACCCGTTTCATTTTGTATCATCATCGGAATAATGGCGCGAATTCCCAGTTCACTGAGAAAATCATCAAATTCGGTCATGTCCTCATTCTGATAGGGGGCAGCGACAAAAGAACTTCTCTCACATAATTCACGGCAACGCTCATCATTCTGATCCTTGAACAGATTGCCCCTGGACATGGCCAGTTCATAATTACCGTCGAGTTTCAGCCCTATGATAAAATTGTTGACCGTCACCTGTCCCATCAAAGCATAGGAGAGCAGTTTCAAAATCAAATCCCGATCGAGGGTCAGGTTTAATTCTTTGCCAATTTCGAAAAGTGTATTCAGTTCCTGGATTTTGTGGTCGAGTTCGCGGTTAACGGTTTGAATTTCTTCAAAAACAAGTGCATTCTCGATGGCGCTGGTGGCAATATTTGCCAGGCTTTCCAGAAACTCAATTTCCCTTTCGGTGTAGGCCGCACCGGTTATCTTTTTTCCAAATCCCAGCAGCCCGAGTGTTTTCCGGCGCGAAATAAACGGCACAAGCAATTCAATTTTGAATTCGGAAAAAATATCCTGCCAGACAACATCACTGTTTTTTTCGGTCAGCTGAACCGGGTGGGTGGGTACGTTTTTAATTTCAATTTCTTTATCGTGCAGATTGTAAGGCAATCCTTTCAGTGTTTCGATACTGAAGCAATTACCGGATTTATGCAGCAGAATAATACCTTTGCTTACCATCATACGTCCCATGGGAACGAGCAATATATTATCCAGAATGGATTTTAGATTCAAAGAAGAATTAATCGTTTGTGAAATCTCGAAGAGAGCGGTCAGTTCGATCAGACGCCGATCAAGGGCGTCCCTGTCCTGTAAGGCTTCCTGATTACGGTCTTTAAAACTGGCAAGAAAATCGGTCACGGTTACCTCACGCACTTTTGGCATTCTGCCGGTACTTGATCATTTGAACTTTGTTGCTGACGCCCGGATTGAATTCGTACTGGACATCGTCCATAAGCGTCCGCATGAGAAAAATTCCGAGTCCTCCGTGTCGTGCTTCTTTCGTAAATTTTTTCAGATCCGGTTTCTCGAGTTTGGTAATATCAAAGCCTTCCCCCTTATCGGTGATGATAATTTTGATCTTCTGTGTGTCGAGCTGTACCTGTACATCAATCAATCGCCGGGCATTGTTTTTATGGGCATGTTTTATGACATTGGTGCAGGCTTCGTCCACAGCCAGGGCAATCTGTTCCTGCACTTCACTGTCGAAACCGCCTTTTTCAGTGATTTTCAGAATGAAGTCGCGGATCAGCTGAAGATTCTCCGTTAAACTTGGTATTTTCAGCCTGAATTTTTGAGTTCTTGTTTTCATCTTTGTCCACCTATAATGAATATGCGTATAAACCGGGACAGTGTTGCATATTATCGTGAAAATTTTGCTTTAGCCTCTTCTTCCTCATCGCAGATCTGGTACAGGGCGGGAAATCCAAGTAAATCGAATACTTTAAAAACCTTCGGTGACATTTTTGCCAGTTTGATATCTCCGTTATTCTCGCGGATGTGTTCGATAAATCCCATAAAAACACCCAGACCGGCGCTGCTGATATAATTCAGTTCCGCCATACTGACGATCAGATTGAACCGGTTTTCCGAAACCAGTTCCTGAATGGCCTGTTCGAATTGTGGCGCCGTATGAGCATCCAGAAATCCTTTTAACCTGAGAATCGAAATAGTTCCCTGGTCTTCCCGGGTTACTTCAAAATTTTCCATGCTTTAGCCTCCGGAATTGCATTTCATTTTAATTTCAATATTTTTCATTTTCTGACCCGAAATTAAACAAATAATCACGTCTTTAACAAGAGCAGGGTCAGATCGTCATTTAAATTCTGGCCATCGAGAAACTGCAGGATCGAGTCGATAATCAATTCTTTTAAGTCCGCGACCGATTTATCCGCATGCTGTTTTACCAGTTCACACAACCTTTCTTCGCCGTACTCTTCTCCCCTGGCGTTACGTGCCTCGGATAATCCGTCCGTGTAAAAAACGAAAATATCCCCCTCATTCACGGATATTGTGTATTCTTCAAGTAATTCTTTGAAAATTATACCGGAATCCAGCCCTACCCCGATTCCCGGCGGTTGCAGCAGCTCACTCTGTTTTTTCTGTGCACTGTAATACAGCAGGGGGCAGTGTCCCGCCCGGGCAAAATACAGTTTTCTGTTTTTACAATCCACTGAAGCCATTAGCATACTGATAAATGTCTTGTTGTCCATCGACCGGTAAAGAATTTCATTGACTTTTACCAGCAGGTCACGGGGACCCGAACAGCTTTGCGCCAGCGACTGCACAATACCTTTGGTTTCAGCCATGTAAAACGCCGCTGAAGTTCCTTTTCCGCTGACATCGCCGACAATAAAACCGACCTGTTCCTGCGGCAAGCGGATAAAATCATAATAATCCCCCCCGACTTCATAGGCGGTAATCGTCAGTGATTCTATTTCCAGTCCTTCGAATTTCGGCAGTTCCTGTGGCAGCAGGCGCTGTTGCACTTCCCGTGCGATCCGTAATTCTTCTTCCATGCGTTCGCGGTCAAAAGATTCGCGCAGCAGCGTCGCGTTTTCCATGGCCATGATGGCCTGATTGGCGAAGGCTTCCAGCATAGTGACATCATCGGGATCGAAGCCGAAGTCATTGGGTTTCGTCGCAAACAGCAACCCTCTCGGATTACCGTCGCGACCGATCAGCGGAACCCCGACAATGGAACCAATGTCTTTTTTCCATTCCTTCAGCGATTTGAAACGCTCGTGCTTTGCCAGTTCATTAACCAGCAGTGGGGATTTGGAACGGATAATCTCCCTGCTGGTTTTTTGTCGTTCGGATTCCTGAAAAGACCTTATTATATCGTTACTGAGATTGTGTGATGAGGCGATCTCAAAACGGTTGTCGGTGTCCGATTGCAACTCGAGCCAGGCGGATTCACTTCCGACTACTTCGGAAGTTTTCCGGGTTATCAGTTTTACCAGACGGTTAAAATCAAATTCGGCGCTGATGCTGCGGCTCAGATCCTGCAGGGAAGAAACTTCTTTCATCTTGCGATCAAAAACCGTGGCCGTCGGCAATTGCAACAGCAGGTAAAATGAACCGAAAATCATGTACGATACCATCAGGTACCAGGTAATATTCGTAAACGTACCCACCGCCAGACTGTGAGCGGGAACTGCTACCGAGAATGCAAAATCGAACAGGTAAAGCACTCCCCATATCATAAAAATTGAAATAAAAAAGTATGATACTTTTTCTTTCTTGGTCAGAAATGTGATCCATGAGTTTCTGAGGGATAACAGAAATGAAAGAATGAGAACAACAATCAGTACACTGTTACTGTACACCGCGGCACCGGAAAATGAAAAATTCAGCGCTGTTCGTGTCCCGACGGTTAACAGAATACAAAGCACCGATGTCCCGAGGAATAAACGCATCAGGCGCACGGTGCCTTTTTTTCTACGGTAGTAAATCAGATTCTTAAGGATCATCAGGATCGGTGTCATAAAAAAAACGGCGACAAGAGAGATAATGTTTGAGTAAATCACACTGCCGAGTGTTTCAGGGGATTGGGGAAAAGTAGCCGGTGAATAGCTGGGATCGAGCAGCGATTTGATAATGATGACCAGAGCATACAGCCCGACCAGCAGTTTTGTAAAGGTCGCCAGATTTTCCTGAACCGATTTATCCTGAAAATAAAGACGGCGCCTGAGCAATACATAATAACCGACAATCAAAAGGATCATCAGTATTTCGGAAGCATAGGCCAGTAACAGGATATCGATGTTGCTGTAAAACCGAAAAACATCGTATGCGAAAGAGGTCGCCATTGCCAGTAGAATAAGCGGAATAATTATTTTGTCGGATAAAACAATTTTTTTCATTCAATTACGATCCTGGTTGGCAGAACAAAGTTCGTAAATTTGCCGATCATGTCCAATTGATTGTTTAAGTGTAACAATCTGTAATTACCTGTATCCACCACTAGTAACGTTCCGTCGTAAGGATTAACGCGAATTGCCCACGGATTGTAGAATCCGGATAACTCCATTTGACGAGTTCCGGCAGGGGAAAGTTGCACCAGTCGGGAATTTAACCCTTCCAGTGAAACAACCCACAGAGTGCCATCCAGCGGGTTGACCGACAGTGCACCGGCATTCGGTAAACTGTCCACCAGTGCGAATTGATTTCCGCTGAGTCCACCGAGATAAATGTAATCTTTTTGTTTGCCATTTTCTACAATCCATAGCTGCCGTCCCACCGGGTTGACGGCTATGGATTCGGGTGCTTTCAACGGTTGAACGCCCAGTGAATCGATGGTGCGTAACAGCAGACCCTGCCTGTTGAAAAGGAAAACACGGTTCAGTCCGCTGTCCGTCAGGTAAATAATTCCATTGCTGGTATCGGCGGCCAGGGCCGTGGGTTGCAACAGATTTGTATGAATCAAGCGGATATCATTGTCATCCGGGTTCATCCGGTACAAGGCACCGCTGCTGTCCATGATCCAGAAAAACTCGTTATCGGCTACAATCCTGTATGGGTGCCTGATTTCTTCAAACTGTTCAAGCCAGCCGCCCGTTACCGTATTAAAGCTTTCCATTAAACCCGAAACGGAAAAGATGACCATACCGATATTTTTTTCTTTAATTATGGCAATATCTTCAGGAACGGGGGGCGTATCCATCCGGAATATGCGATGCTCTGCATCATAGGTGAATTTCATAATCTGGTAACCATGACGATCGACCACCCAGTTGAAACCGGGACCGGGAACGGTGGAAACCGTTTCGGACGGTTTGCTTTCAATATCCTGTTGCCCGATAATCGTGACATAATAGCTGTGGCGCTTCCCGTACTCGATGTGGTAGTCGGCAAATTCACGTCGTGAAGCCAGCAAAGGAAAAGCATATTGAGTAAAGACCGTATCCGGTTCCACTTTGCGGTACAGTGCAAATCCCTCAATGTCCTGCAGACGGGGACTGTCCCAGGAAACGACAATTCTGTCTTCATAGGAAACAACCCAGACGTTCACCGGCGCTTTATCCTCCGGGTTGTCCGGATCCAGCGGGTTACGTTTTTCCCGCTCGGCGCAGTGCCAGAAGGTTGTAAGTGCCAGGCAGAGAAAAAAGATTGTCAGTAAATATTTTTGTACGGGATACACCGGCGTCATCACCCTAAAAAAAACGTATAAGCAACTGAAATACACACCGTTTAAGGTAGGTTAGCGGATATTTATTATCAAGCCAATTTTGGAGGAATAAAATTTTCAAAAAAAAAGCGGCGGCCTGAAAAATAAATTTCAAACCGCCCTTAAGCAGCGGTTTTCAGTTATTCAGAATCGCCTGAATGGCTTCCTGAACCTTTTCCACCGGCATCTGGCCGTCAACTGAAAAAAATTGCCCTTTCTTTTGATAATGTTCCTTTACCGGTGCGGTTTGCCGGGTATAAACTTCGAGGCGATTGGAAATGGTTTCTTCGTTATCGTCCTTGCGCTGGTAAATATTGCCGCCGCAGATGGTGCATTTCATATCCGCAGGCGGCGGATTGGTAATCATATTGTAATCGGCGCCGCAGTTATCGCACAGGCGACGGTTCACCAGGCGTTCGATTACTTTTTCATCGGGAACCTGAATTTCAATGCAGCGCAGTTCAGGCAGGTTCATTTCGGCCACCAGCTCATCCAGACCCTCCGCCTGAGCCAGGGTGCGTGGAAAACCATCCAGGATGAAGCCGTGGTCGCAGTCCGGCTGAGAAAAGCGTTCGCGGATCAGATCGAGAATCAGGTCATCCGGCACCAGTTCGCCCCGTGACATGATTTTTACGGCTTTTTTACCCAGATCGGTTTGATCCTTAACCGCGGCGCGCAGCATGTCTCCCGTGGATATCTGAGGAATGTCGTACTTTGCGCTGATCAGTTTCGCCTGTGTGCCTTTCCCGACTCCCGGTGCTCCGAACAGAATCAAATACATTTCACGTCTCCTTTTTATGTGGCAACTTTCCAATAGAATTCGTTGATTTAAACGAGATTTTTGCACCGGCTTTACCCCGGTTCTCACTGTACAATTGCCCGCAGGCTGCCTGAATTTCCCATCCTTTGCGCATGCGCACGGTTGAGGTTTTACGGTTGTCCAGCAGATAATTATTGAACCGGACAATCTGTTCCCCTGTCGGAGGCGGGAAGTCCGGATCGGTCGAGTTGCATGGGATCAGGTTTATCTTGCATGGAATGCGTGCGGTCATTTTAATGATCCTTTTTGCATCGGCTTCACCGTCGTTTACGCCGCCGATCAGAATATATTCGAAAGTAACCCGTTTTCCGGTTCGCCGCACATAATATTCGATCGCTTTCATCAATTCATGAAGCGGATATTGAATGGAAACCGGCATGATCTCGCGGCGCTTCTCTTCGAAAACCGCATTAAGCGAAATGGCCAGCGACCAGGGGGCATTGATGTCGGCCATTTTTTTTATGCCGGGAATAACTCCGCTCGTGGAAATGGTGATCTTTTTACGGGCAAAGGAAAGACCCGCAGGATCGGCGATGATCTCCGACGCTTTCAGTACGTTCCGCAGATTCAGCAGCGGTTCGCCCATGCCCATGAAGACGATATTCGTCGGCGGCCGTTCAGCCCGTTCTTTCATCAACAGAACCTGCTCGACAATTTCTCCGCTGGTCAGATTACGTAGAAAACCCATTTTACCGGTCGCACAGAATTTGCAATCCAACGCGCAGCCGACCTGCGAGGAAATGCAGAAGGTTACCCGTCGGCCTTCATAAATAATTACGCTTTCGATGGTTTTACCGTCGCTTAACTCCCACAGGAATTTGGTGGTGCCGTCTTTTTGCGATTTGGTGGCCTGCAGCGTTTTGAAAGTTCTGATTTGCGCGGTCTGCTGCAGCTCGTTCCGCATTTTTTTTGAAAGCGTGGTTAATCCGTCAAAATTCTCCAGTGCCTGGGCGTACATGCCCTTGAACAGTTGATCGGCGCGGTATTTTTCAATGCCCCTGGCTGCGACGAACTGTTCAAGTTCACTGCGCGACATTCCCAGCAAAACGGTTTTTGTCAGATTATTCGGTTGCATTAGTTTTTCATGGTTTGTAAAATGAAAATTCAACGGGCGAAATTTACATAACAGGTCAATTTATCTCAAGGACATTTAAATGAGTAAAAAAGAAACGAATGACATAGAACAATTAAAACTGATGGCGGAACGCTGTGCGGCAATTAAAAAAGAAATCGCACAGGTGATTGTCGGCCAGGAGGAAGTCGTGGATCAATTACTGATCTCGCTGTTCGCCCGCGGGCACTGTTTGCTGATCGGCGTTCCCGGCCTGGCAAAAACACTGTTGATTAAAACGCTGGCCGATATTCTGGATCTGGAATTTTCCCGTATTCAGTTCACCCCCGATCTGATGCCGTCGGATATCACCGGCACCGAAATCATCGAAGAGGACGTGAGCACAGGCAAAAAAGCATTCAAGTTTATCAAAGGTCCGATATTTGCCAATCTGATTCTTGCGGATGAAATCAACCGTACCCCGCCGAAAACTCAATCGGCCCTGCTGGAAGCCATGCAGGAGTACAGCGTAACCGCCGCCGGTGAAAAATACGACATGTCGCTGCCGTTTTTCGTACTGGCCACGCAAAATCCCATTGAACAGGAAGGAACCTATCCGCTGCCGGAAGCGCAACTGGATCGTTTCATGTTCAACCTGTGGCTGGATTACCCCGGGCCGGAAGAAGAAAAGCAGATTGTGAAACAGACAACAGGGGGGGCGGAGGCACTGGCAAAACGGATCGTTGCGAAAGATGAGTTGACGGGATTTCAGGATTTGGCGCGGCGCATCCCTGTGGCTGATAACGTAATCGATTATGCCGTCAAACTGGTCAGCGCCACCCGTCCGCAGGAAAATGGTGAATTTCCTTACATCAAAGACTGGATTCGCTGGGGTGCCGGGCCGCGGGCGTCGCAATACCTGATCCTCGGCGCCAAAGTACGCGCCGCACTGCAGGGCAGGCCGACCCCGGATATCGCCGATGTGCAGGCGGTCGCTTTGCCGGTTTTACGACACAGGGTGGTGTTGTCCTATTCCGCCGAAGCTGAAAATATAGGCGTTGAGGCGATTATCGAACGAGTAATCAATGACCTGGTATCCTTCGAATCGAAAAATGCATAAAGACTATCTGAATATTAACAGAAAATCATGGAACCAGCGCACACCGGTGCATGTCAAATCCGACTTTTATGATGTAAAGGGATTTTTGCAGGGCAAGTCTTCTTTGAACGGTATTGAACTGGATTTACTGGGAGACATTCGTGGAAAATCCCTGCTGCACCTGCAGTGTCATTTCGGAACAGATACCCTGTCGCTGGAACGTATGGGCGCCCGCTGCACGGGTGTTGATCTGTCGGATGTGGCGATTGCTGAAGCAATGAACCTTGCCGCACAGACAGGCTTGAATTCGGAATTTATCCGCTGCGATATTTACGACCTCCCCAATCATCTGGACCGGCAATTTGACTTGGTTTTTACTTCCTACGGTACGATCAGCTGGTTGCCGGACATCAACAAATGGGCAGGCATCGTTTCACGGTATTTGAAGCCCGGCGGCAAATTCATTTTCGTCGAATTTCACCCGGTTGTCTGGATGTTTGATTACAAATTTCAAAAAATAGAAAACCGCTACTTCAATTCGGAACCGTTTGTGGAGAAAGCTGATGGTACCTATGCCGACCGGAAAGCGCCGATCCGTATTGAGTTTGTTTCCTGGAACCACGGGCTGGCCGAAGTGGTCAACGGTCTGATCAAAAAGGGGTTGACAATCTGCGATTTTCGTGAATACGACTATTCACCCTATGACTGTTTTGACGAAACGGTGAAAATAGCCGAAAAAAAAATTCGTATAAAACACCTGGGAGATAAAATCCCGCTGGTATATTCGCTGGTCGCGGAAAAGAAATAGTCAGCACAAAGGTCAGCCCGGTAAAAAACCCGGATGGATCGAAAAATTTCGTTCTTCCGTCACCCGTCACTTCTCACAACTTCGTACACTTGCAACTTTTCCTTTTTGCCTTTCACGTGAACCGGTTGCCAGGCGCGGGTCTCGATTTTACCGTTCAGGCGTTCATAAACCTGCAAACTGATCAGCACGGTATCCGGATGGTCCCTGGTCAGGGTTTCGATGCGCTTGCCGGTGTTCACCGTATCGCCGGTTATGCAGTAGTCGATGTGATCTTCCGAGCCGACATTGCCGGCGATCACCTCGCCGGAGTTAATGCCGATGCCGACGTGGATTTCGGTTTCGAATCGTTCGGCAAATCGTTCGTTCAGTATTTTCAGATTCTGAATCATTTCCCGGGCGCAGAAAACGGCATTGCGTTCGTTGTGCTCCGTCGGTACAGGTGCGCCGAAACAGGCGAAAATCTCATCACCCACGAATTGAATCACCGTGCCGTGGTATTTTTTAATGGATGCGGTCATGACCGTGTAATAGGCATTGAGCAGTTCAACCACATCCTTCGGACTGATGCGTTCGCTGAGCGGCGTGAAGCCGCGGATATCACAAAACAGGACGGAGACATCATGCAGCTCGCCGTCAAGAATGGAATCGTCGCTGGCTTCCAGAGAGCGCTTTACCACTTCCTGCGGAACGTATTTTTCAAATAAACGCAGCGTTTTCTCCTGCTCGTTGATTCGCTTGCGCAGCTCGTCCAGAATATCATTGTTTGTCTGCTGCAGCATGTATAGTTGCAGGGCATTGTCGATGGTCATTTTCAGTTCGGTCTCATCCCACGGTTTTGTAATATAGCGGAAAACCCTGCCCGTATTGATGGCGCCGATAATGGCCTCAACATCGCTGAAGCCGGTCAAAACGATCCGTATAACATCCGGAAATTCGGGAATCATTTTTTCGAGGAACTGGATACCGGTCATGTGTGGCATGCGCTGGTCGGTAATTACAAGGCTGATCTGATTTTGGCGTAAAACCTTGAAACCCTCTTCAGCGCTGATGGCGGTGAAAACATTATATTCCCTGCGGAACGCGGCTTTGAATGCCACCAGATTCTGCTCTTCGTCGTCCACATACAGTATATTGAAATTTTTATCGGCCATATTCTATTCACTCGCTGTTTTGTTTCAGGGGCAGACGAATGGTGAACGTACTCCCTTTTCCGGGTTCCGATTCCACTGTAAGACTGCCGTGATGTTTTTGAATAATTCCGTAGCTGATCGACAGGCCCAGGCCGGTGCCTTCACCCACCTCCTTCGTGGTGAAAAACGGATCGAAAATTTTGTTTATGATTTCCGGCCCGATGCCACGCCCGTCATCACTGATGGATACACAAACCGTGTTATCTTCCATTCCGGTGCGGATAACGATTTTTCCTTCATTTTCAATGGCCTGCACGGCATTGTTCAGCAGATTCAGAAATACCTGGTTTATTTTTCCCGGGTGGCACTCCACCTGCGGCAGGTAACCGTATTCCTTTTTGACTTCGATGCGGTGTTTGATTTTATGCCACAGAAGCATCAACGTATTGTCGATTCCCTCGTGCAGGTCGACGGATTTTATGACGTTTTCATCCAGCCGCGAAAAACTGCGCAAACCGGAAACGATTTCTTTCGTGCGGTCGGCGCCCTCCGCAATACCGTTCAGTAACGAATCGATTTCCTCCATCAGGAAATCTGCATCGATCCGCCTGCGAAACGCCCTGATCTTTTCCAGTTCCTCCGGCACCGCTTTGATGGTGTGTAACCGGGCGTAGCGGTTCAGAAGTTCCTTCAGTTCCTGAAAATCTCTTTTCAGTGGTGATACTCCGGAACTGACAAAGTTTATGGGATTATTGATTTCGTGGGCGATCCCGGCGGTGAGTTGCCCCAGTGAAGCCATTTTTTCCTTGTCCACCAGCTGCGCCTGCATGGCTTTCAACGTGTTCATGGCTTCTTTCAGTTCCTTGTTTTTCTGCTGCAAGCGCTTCGATTTTTCTTCCAGTTCGTTGTTGGTGTCGCGCAGAACCTCCCACTGCAGTCGCAACCGTTCCGCCTGTTCTTCCGTTTTGTCCCGTGCCGCTTTCAACGCCCTGGTCATAATATTAAAAGATTGCGACAGGTTACCGATTTCATCTTTACTGCTTACCTTCAGCTGCACATCCAGATTCCCGTCGGCCACAGACCGCGCCGCCTTTTCCAGGTAATGAACGGGAACAACGGTCCAGCGTACCAGTCCGACGGCGAAAACCAGTGAAAGCAGCATGGTGGTTATCAGCAGGGTAATGGTAACACCACGTACGGCCAGAAATGATTTCGCCGCATTTTCCGCCGCCTGTCCGACTTCTTTCTGGTACAACGATACCAGGTTTTGCAGCACCGAGCTGCATTCAATATAAGCGTCTTTTAACGGACCGTTAATGAGGGCTACGGCCTCGTCGGAATTACCGGAGTGGACGAGGCGGAAAAAATTAAAGCTCAGATCCTGGTATTCCACCCACTGATCATTGAAACGGTCATATAATTCTTTTTCCTTTTCCGAATAAATACCCATCTCCGCGGCCTGATCGCGCAGGGCCAGGTAGGCGTCGATGTTTTCATTGATTTTGTCAATAAAGGAAATGAGTTCTTCGGTTTGAACATGACGGGAGTGCGCATCATTGAGCATGATGTATTGTAACTGAGAGCGACGTAATTCAGAGGTGTTGAGATTGATATTAGTGACGGCAACAGCACGCGGTAACCAGTTGGCTGTCACCCGGTCGAATCCGAATTTCAGATCGCGCATGCTGTGAATACTGAATATATTGGCAGCGCCCATGAGTATCAGAATTACTCCAAAACCGATCAGCTGTTTGGTGCTGAGCTTGAAGTCCCGGATTTTTTTCATGAACCTATGGCCCGATTTTCAACAAAACTTTGACCTGGTCGCTTATTTTATTAATACGAACAAACCCCAGCGCACCGGGGGTCGTGGCGACTTTATTTAATATATCTTCTTCGGTTTTCAGCGCTTCGGGGGGGTCGCCTTCCCCGGCCAGCATCAATTTCAGCCAGATCGATTTCATGCGCGCGGTGGATTTTCCCAGATATTTATAAAAGCGGTCTTTGAATTCGCTTTTGGGTTTGTAATCAAAAACTATCACCGGTATACTGTCGTTCCATTGCTTTATTTCACCGCTGTACAAATCCAGCAACCGACTGCGCTCGATACTGCTGACAGGAACGGATTTATTTGCGATTACAGCGATCTGGGCATTTGCGGAAATTGCAACCAGTAGCACTATGAGTATGTAAAATGCACGATTCATTGCCTAAACCTACATAAAGACAGAAATGGCTGCCGCAAAAAAGTCAAAATTATCATCCCGATAACGATGCTGATCGGTGCTTTCCACCTGCACCGGTGCATAATGGAGTTTGATAGTGATGCGATCGGTCAGATTAAATCTGAAGCCAACATTCGGCACGACGACTTCCACAATAAAATTCATTACGGTTTCTTTGGTTTTCCAGTAACTGAAAAAACCGTACAGATCATCGGTCAGCTGCGCACCGATGGTTCCGTAATAAAACTCTTTCTCAAATTCAAAAGCCGGGATGTTTTCCCGGTAGGAAACATTTATAAACTCGGCGGATACATCAATCCGTTCATATTCATAGGACAAATCGGAACCGAAGCGGACACGTGGAATATTGATGAAACGTCCTGCGGGACCACCGAAAACCATCTCAGCCCCCTTGAAGGCATTGCTGCCGTCACGGGTCAATGATAGTCCGGCTTTCAGATTTTTATAGCGGATTCCGATCCTGCCGCCGAGCAACAGCGCCGTGGTGGAATCGATACCGCTTACCCCTTTTTGCTCGATTGTAGTAATATTGGGGCTGTTCCCGAGGTAAACGGCGTAATCTATTTTTACATCACCGCCGGGAATAAATCCATAGAACTGGATATAGGCGCTCTGCGGAGCGTACTCGTCAACCGCGATATTTTCCCGGAAAGAAGTTTCATATATCAGGGGACGTATAATATAAGGGATGATCGGCGTCCGGTTTTTTATTTCATTAAAATTATTAAAGACCGGAATCTGCAATCCCAGTTTCATGTTGAACTGGCGACCGGCACGATATCGAACCCAGGCCTCTTCGAGATTGAACGCTCCCCAGCGACGGCTGGATGAAAATGAATTCAATAACTCAAAATTTACCAGCGCCGTCCAGTTGCGTCCCAGGTCTTTCTGAAAAAACAGGTTCATCTGTTGCATAATAAAGGAGTCCTGCTCGCGATCCCGGGTGGTGTAGCGCTGGTATTGAAACGTGTTCTGAAAATAACCAAAGACACGGATAGGCGCTTCACCGGTCTGCGCATTCGCAAAAAATACATTAAACAAAAGCACGAACAGAATTTTTCTCATCATCAGTCAGCCTGGTGAATATGCATGTAAATACCGATTAAAATTACAGGTGAAAGTTAACAAAAATTCAGACAATTGAAAATGAAATATATTCGATTCAAAAAGAACCTACTGCTTGCATGGAAACCGACAGTCAGGATGCTGAAAACTCAATTGTTTATTCCGTTAAAACCGCCGCGCTTTTCGATTTATATTATGAATGTACCTTTCTAAAACTCAGTCTGTATTGTCCGGTACCCCGTTAATAAATGCTTGAAATGCCTGCCGTGCGGTCGGAATGTCTGTGGTAACAAAGAGCAGAAGGATAAACGTGAAAGAGGTCATAATACACCTCCCTGGAGGAAAGAGGAGAAGAAAGATTGAATCGGGATCAGCGGAGCGAAACGAATCGGGTTTCAATTCAGTATCGTCGGTTGCAACAGTGGAACAGGTATACCCCGGAAATCGAGTGAACTTCGGAAAGAAATTGATTCCGGACACAAAAATAATTATAAAGTGATTGTAAAATGATCCCGAATCATTTTTCGTTGATATTTAAGCAATATTATTTAATAAAGTGTCAATTTGCAACTAATTAATTCATACTGGTCATGAACTTTTTTGAATATCAATTTGAGAAGAGTACGAAAAGCTGTTGCAAAAAAAAATACCTTGCATTATATTCAACTTTCCAATTTCGAATTCCACCAAAAATCAGAAAAGGAAGATTGCTTCAATATATGAATATTTCCGCAAAACGGATTTTGGCCGTAATCTTGTTATCAATAGTTTTACCGGATTTGTCAGCAACCGCTTCGATCGACCAAAAACATACCAGTTACTCTCAACCGCGATCTGTACAACTTGAATTTGATGCCAATATTGCCGGGTATGTAAATCAGGTTTCCTACGATTCGATTTACAGCTATTTACAGCAGCTGGAATCCTTCGGTGTTAAATCGGTCGGCAGTACGGAACTGGTTAATGCACGGGACTGGATATACAACAAATATCTGCAATACGGATATACCGATATCCAGTTCCATGATTTTAATTTCAGCGGCAACACGTTGCAGAATATAATTCTAACCAAGACAGGTACCCGGCAACCCGATGTACATTTAATAATTGACGGGCACTATGACACTATCGTCGGTCCGGGAGTGAACGACAACGGCTCGGGTACGGCAATAATTCTTGAAACGGCCCGTATACTGGCGGATGTGAATTGTAATCTTACCATCCGATTTATCAATTTTTCCGCCGAAGAGGTTGGGCTGGTAGGCAGTCAGGCTTATGTGACTGATGTTGCCGTCGCGCAAAATGAAGATATTCTTCTGGTTTTGAATATTGATGAAGTTGGCGGAGTTGCCGGGTTGACCAACAACACGGTAACCTGTGAAAGAGATGAGGGTCCCCCGCCCGGAAACAATCCTGTTTCGGCCGCATACACGGATACACTGTCTTCACTGACACAGATGTATTCTTCACTAAATACGCAAATTGCTTATGCTTACGCCAGCGACTATATGCCTTTCGAAGACGCCGGTTTTATAATTACCGGGTTTTTTGAAACCAATGAATCCAGCTATCCGCATTCGCCGAATGACGTTCTGGCAAATCTGGACCCGGCATATGTTACCGAAATCGCCAAAGCCACTGTTGCGGCTGCGTTACACTTTGCCCAACTTGAAGCAAAGTATCTGGATCTGTATCATACGCCCATCACCCTAGTTGAAGATGATATCAATCCCACACAGGTTTCGGTGAAAGTTCGCAGTTCGTCGAACGTTCAGAAAGCGGAACTTTTTTACCGTATTAACAGCGGAGTATTTGAAGTAATACAAATGCCGCTGGACCATCAGGACGGAGATACACTTTTTTACTCGGCCGATATTCCGGCGCAGTCGTTTGGGACCGTAATCGATTATTATCTTCATTTTACCAACCAGGACAGCATTGATTCCCGGTTGCCGCAGAATCCGGGCGAATACTACACCTTCACTATTGCCCCCGATCTGGAAGCCCCGCAAATACTGCACGCACCGATTCCCGATCAGTCTTATCTGATTAATCCGATACGGTTTTCGCTGGAGGCGACCGACAGGAACGGATTGCGTTCGGTTTCGCTTTTCGTGGATATCAACGGTTCGGGTGAGCAGGAAATCGCCCTGCAGCGTGGTGGGGGGGACAAATGGTTCACGGATTTTGAAACAGAGCTTTTTCCCGCCGATAGTGTATCCTATCGATTCAGGGCGGTGGACAATTCTTCGAATCAGAATGTAGCCTGGGAGCCGGAAAGCGGCACCTACAGTTTCGAATTGCTGAACAGTGAGCTTTTTACTTTCGAAGCCGGCGGTGAAAACTTTACAGCTTCGGGAGACTGGGGATGGGGTCATGTTACCGATTCTTCCATTCCGGGAGAGACGGGGCGCGGGATGTGGGCAACGGCAATCAGCGGCACCTATACGGCCGATCGGCTCTCACAATTAAGTACAACCGTGATTGATCTTTCCGGGAAACAGGATATTTCGCTGGTGATCGATCATTTCTACTCAATCGAGCCCATCAACGACGGCGGCAATGTAAAAGTATCGGTGAACAACGGGCCATTCCAGGTAATCGCGCCGGAAACCGGTTATCCGGCACCTCTGATCTGGTTGCTTGGAGAGCCGGGATTTACGGGGAATTCATATTTTTTCAAACAGGACAAGTTTGATTTGAATAGTTTTACCGGCGACAGCATCCGTTTTCGATTTGATTTTCGTTCCGATTATTTTACCAACCTGCGTGGCTGGTATATCAATGAAATAAGAATGGATTTTCGTGGAGAAGTTGCAAATCATCCTCCGCAAGTTGTATCTTTCTATCCCGCTGTTTTAGACAGCATTGCAATTGGAAGTGAGCAGGAATTCAGCATATCCGGAATTGATGTGGATGGGGATTCCGTACGCTACACTTTCAAACACGATCAGCAAACGGTTTATGATTCAACGGCAATATTCAATTTCACGCGTGTCGGGAAAGACACGGTTATGGCCGTTCTGGATGATGGAAGAGGGAGGACTGCCGCCCACCTGTGGGTATTTGATGTTCTGGATACAGTTACCGCTATCGCACGCCCAAACGATCTGCCTGAGCAGTTTTATTTGTTTCCTGCATATCCCAATCCATTTAATCCGGTTACTACGATTTTGTATCGTAATGATAAATTGCAGAAAATTCAGCTGGCGATATACAATATTGCCGGTGAGAAAATAAAAGACCTGGTGAATGATATTCAGACGCCGGGTGAATACAGGGTGGAATTTTCCGGTGATGGATTGGCCTCAGGGCTGTATCTGGCCGTAATTCGAGCCGGATCCGTACGGATGACCCGCCGACTACTTCTGATAAAGTAATCGTTCAGCTGATTATCAGCTGGTAAGCAGATAAGCAAAAACAGGCAAAACAGAGACAGAATGGATCATCTGTCCTGAAAGTATCATGTGCAATCCTTGCAACTATCTTATTAACTTAACTTAAGGAGCTTTTATGAGGTGTCTGAAGCTACTCAGGATGTGCGTCTTTTTTGGCGTACTGGTTGGGCTTGTCAGTACCGGTTTTGCTCAAAAACCGTACCTGAAAAGCAAAGCCCTGGAAATCAATGACCTGAGAACCGAGGCAACCCTGCAGACATTATCAGGGAAAATCGGCCGAATTTCTCATGTTGAAAGGTATGTATACCAGGAAAACTACGGTCCGTTGAGCGGTTCTCCGGAACAGATGGCCCGTACGTATCTGAATGACAATTACGAACGGTTTGGTTTAAAAAACGGATCGGATGATCTGCGGCTGGTACGCATTGCTCAAAGTCCCGGCGGCAGCCATGTTCGTTTTCGTCCAACGCTGAACGGAATTCCGGTTTATGATGCGGATATCGTTGTTACGATAAATAAAAGTAATATGGTAAGTTTTGTCGCCAACGCCAACCGGCCGAACCTGAAACCGGTTGATACACGAGTATCGGTCGGATCGTCGGCTGCAATTTCGGCGGCACGCAGTTATCTGAATGTTTCCGGAAAAGACATTATACCACCCTCAGCCGAATTGATGGTTTTCGACAGCAAAACGCGCGGTACTGTTCTGGCTCAGCGTGTTGTTATTGTTACCGACCGGCCGATGGGTGACTGGGAAGTTTTTGTCGATGCAAAGACCGGTGAGGTAATTCACGTCCGTGATCAGGCCATGTATGCCGAAGGCAAAACCGATGGCAGCGGACAGGTCTGGGATCCGGATCCCCTGACAACCGCGGGAGTACTTTACGGAGCTCCCTATGAAGATGCCAATGATGTGGATGTCACCGAATTGAATAATGAGAGAGTTGGTGTCACTTTACCCGAATTGGATTTCAACGGTTCGACATACAGTCTTTCAGGACCTTATTGTGTTCTGAGTGATCTTGAAGGACCGGCGGACACTTTTCCGCAACTGGCTGACCCCAACGGGTTCAATTATACACGGGCGCAGCAGGAATTTGAAGATGTAATGGTTTACTATCATATCGACCTCTCTTATCGTTGGTTGATGACGCTTGGTTTTAATGTACCCGGGTTGCTCGCTTTCCAATCCGATCCTCACGGACTGGATGGCGCCGATAATTCGCATTATGTTCCTTCGGCAAATTATTGTGCCTGGGGCGAAGGCGGAGTAGACGATGCTGAGGATGCCGATGTTATATGGCACGAATACGGCCACGCAATCCAGACCAACACCACCGGCGGGATGTCCTATACCGGTGAGACCCAATCGTTGCAGGAAGGTTCATCCGACTATTGGGCAACTTCCTATTCCCGCAGCCTTTACGAATTCGGCTGGGAACGCGTTTTTACCTGGGATGGTCATAATCCTTTCTGGCCGGGTCGTCGGGCAGACCTGAACTGGCACTATCCCGAAGACTATGTTTCCGGTCACGACGGAGGCCAGCTCTGGAACAGTGCTTTGATGAAAATCTGGGAAGATATCGGTCGTGAAGTAACCGATAAACTGTTCATTCAGGCTCATTATCTTTGGGGCTCAAGCCCGGGCCTGCAGGATGCCGCCGCTGCTTTTATACAGGCCGATCGTGATCTGTACAACGGTGCGCATCTCACCCCGATCATATTCTGGTTCGACGATCGGGGACTGGTAAATGCAGCCGATTATATTCCGCAGATTGCACATACTCCGCTTTCGGATAACGAAGATGTAAACGGCCCGTATGAAGTCGTAACGGTCATCACTCCTGGAACGGCGGCACTGGATCCGAACCAGCTGCTGGTTGTTTACGGTTACGCTTCACGCAAAGCGCCGACCGATACGGTTGCTCTCACACCGACCGGAAATACGAACGAATATCATGCGTTTATTCCTGGTCCGGGTTATGCAACGGATGTGCAGTATTTTATTTCCGTCGTCGACAGCGCCGCAAATTATGTGGTGGATCCGGTCGGCGCTCCGGCAAACTTTTATTCCTTTACCGTAGGACCGGATACGGAAGTACCGGTTATTACCCATACCCCTTTGCGCAATCAGGCTTATATCCGCTGGCCGGCCAGGGTAAAGGCAACGGTAACGGACAATATCGGAATTGCCGATGTTACGGTTAATTACTATGTAAACGATCCGGTCAATTCAGGCTCATTTACGATGACGGCACAGGGGAACGATGTCTACAGTGGTATGTTTGATATCGACACCAACAGTGTTGCCGTCGGTGATTCGGTTTTTTATCGTATCACCGCCACGGATGCGTCATCCAGCTCGAATGTTACGAATGATCCGGCAGCCGGTTTTCACGGTTTCGAGATTATTGCCACCCGTGGTCTGGTACTGATTATTGATGATGATCCGGCGGGGGCGACAAAAGTTGAAACCGATAAAGGTACCTGGATCCGCGATTTGAATAAAGCCCCGTTTGGAATATCCGCCACACGTATGTCCCGTGTTTTGAATGCGCTTGGATTTGTGGTAGATGTCCAGACGCCGGCGACTACCGATCCGGCAACATGGAGTGACTACGATCTGCTGATTTCTTCAAGCGGTATTAACACGACTACGCTTGATTATGACGCCTATCGTACGGCACTTGTTAATTTTGCCATGGCCGGTAATAAATATATTGTTGAAGGCGGCGAAGTCGGCTGGGACTGGCGAAACGATACGGATGTTACGACTTACCTGTTGCACACAGACGACTGGGCCTCGGATAACGCCGGCACATTGAACCGTGTTGCCGGTCTGGAGAACCATCCTCTGTCAACAACACCGAATACCTTGCCGACAAGTTTTGATATCAATTATCAGAATTACGGCAGTGAAGACGCCATGAGCGTTACCGATGCATGGTTATTCTACGGCACGAGCAGCTATTCGGACTATGCGGGTATCTCGGTATATGATGACAACCCCAATCCGCAAAGTGCACAGAGCATTTATTTTGCTTTCAACTTTGCCGATGTTGTTGATACCGTTGCCGCCGGTAATCTTCTGGAAAATGCGGTTGATTACCTGCTTACCCCAGAATCGCCTGCAATAGGATATATCAGCGGCACGGTGGATCTGACGGATACGACGAATGATGCCGGTACGGTTGTGGTACTTTCCGGTACGACCAATGATTCCACTGTTACCGATTCCGCCGGTTTCTATGAATTCAGCGGGGTGTATAACGGCATCCACTCGATAACGACGTCTCATAACGGGTATTTCCCCTACAGCCAGACAATCAGCAATATCACAGTCAATAATGACAGTGTTATGAATGTAGATTTCAGTTTCGACCCGATCGTCACCGGAACGATCAGCGGTACGGTTTCACTGGTTAATGAACCTGATTTTTCCGGCGTGATCGCGGAAGTTGTAGGTCAGGGTGTAAGTGATACTACCGATGCTTCCGGAAATTACACAATTACCGGGGTAATGCCGGGCGATATTTCGGTGCTGTTCAGCAAACCGGGATTTATTGCCGCCCGTGTGGATACGAACCTTGCCAACGGCGGTTCTCTGACCATCGACGCACTGCTTTCGAAAGATCTTGCAGGCCCGACTGCGCTTGAGGCGGTTTCCGGTCTGGAATTCATTGTCCCGCTTTCATGGTCCCATCCGGGAACCCTGAATGAGAGTTTCGAAAATGGTCTGCCGTCCGACTGGAATGTCCTGAACCTGGGCGATAACAGTTCCGAAGAAGGCTGGAACCTGTACACCTCAGGTGGGCATACCGGCGCACAGTCCATGCGGTGTGATGACGGCGCCATAGATGAATACATGAACGAGTGGCTGATTACCAACCGGGTTACGGTCAGCGGTGCGGCGCCCTATCTGCATTTCTGGCATCGAGCATCGGCATTGTCCTATGACAACGCACCGAATTACGTAAAAATATCGGCAACCAGTAACTCGGATACTTCTACTTTTACCACGGTACACACTTTTCCGGTTGGTAGTTTACCTTCCGATTACACGGAAGTGTCAATCGATTTGTCATCGTATATCGGCCAATCGATTTATATTGCTTTCCAGTACACCAGTACCTGGGGAGAATTCTGGTACATTGACGATGTGTCGATGAAGGGAACGGCAAAAGTCGGTACTCCGATACCAATGGCGGTAACCGATGATGAAAAATTTGAAAAACAAATTCATCCATCCGGTATCAACAGCAGTTCACCATCGGTTTTCGGAAAAGAAAACAAATTATTGACAGCCTATAATGTCTATCGTTCCGAATCAGCCGGAGTGGTAGTTGACCCGTCGAACCTGGTCGGATCGGTACCACCGGATTCCACCGGATACACCGATTCAACCGTTGTAAACGGAACAACCTATTACTATGTTGTTGCCGGTGATTACGGCGCCGATGGTATGAGCATACCGTCGAATGAAGTAAGCGCAACACCGGAAAACCATGCGCCGCCGACTCCGGCCAATTTTACGGTACACCTCCTGGATTCACTGGCTACTTTTACCTGGTCACCCGTCACCGTTTCCGATATGGCCGGTTATAAAGTATACGGCAAAGCCCAAACCGACGCCGAATTCAGCATGTGGGCCGATGTCGTTGATACGACGGCACAATATGTATTACCGGCCGAAGGGCTTTATACGGCCTATGTGATTTCCTACGATAACGGTTCCCCTTCAATGGAATCCGATCGCAGTGATTTTCAGACTATGGCCTATGGCAAGGTTCCGCCCTTTAACCTGACTGCCGAAAGTGATCGGGACGGACATGTTCCCCTGAGCTGGGCGGCTCCGGGCGGTGGTTCCCTTATAGAAGAAGAACTGTTTTATGATGATGGAACCAATGAAGTCGGCGGAATCGGTTTCAACGGCGGAACGGGTTATTTCTGTTCCCGCTTTACGCTGAGCGGACCGGCGCAGATCGTCACCGTTCGCGTGCAGTTCACTTCGCAGGCTACGGTTGGCGATCCCTTCGATGTCGTCGTATGGGAAGCCAGCGGCGGTTTGCCGGGCGCGGTTATTTCCTCTACGAGTTATGTGCACGACGGACCCTACGATACCTTTGAAGATTTTGCCGTAGACGTACCGACTTCCGGCGACTTCTTCGTGGGCGTCTATCAGGCCGGAACCAGTAATGTTTCTGTTGGCGGTGATCAGACCTTCACGACTTATCCGTACATG
>JAJRVZ010000146.1 GCA_024277055.1 Calditrichota bacterium | reverse complement strand
CTGGGCGTGATCGGGCCTACCCGCATGCAGTACGGGCGTGTGATACCGATTGTGGATTATACGGCGAAACTGATTACACAGTTGTTTTCGAAACGGTGAGCAGGAACCATAAATCAAAATAATTAAAGAGAGGTTCACATATTCTGTGACCTCTTTCTTTATGTATAGCCGGAGGAAGAAATATGGAAAAGGAAGAATTACTCGAAAAAGACGTTACCGAACAGAACGACGGGAAAAAATCATCGAAAAAGAAAAAGGCCGCCCGGCCGAAAGATGAAACAAAAAAATTGAAGGAAGAAATATTTTCCTTACAGGAACAATTATTGAGAAAAGCGGCAGAATTTGAAAATTATAAAAAACGCACCGAACGTGAGTTTGCCCGCATCATTCAGAATGCCGGCGAGAATATCATTACCAGCCTGTTGCCCGTACTGGATGACCTCGACCGCTCGCTGGAACATGCCCGTAAAAGCGAAGATGTGGAATCGTTACGTGAAGGAATGGAGTTGATTTCAAAGAAATTATATGCAGTGCTTGAAAAGGAGGGGTTAAAGCCCCTGGATGCGGTCGGGAAAGAGTTTGATCCCGAAAAACATGACGCCTTGTTACAGGTTGAAAAAGACGGAGTGGAAAGCGGAACGGTTGTTGAAGAGCACCTGAAGGGATACGAATTGAATAACAAAGTTATCCGACATGCTCAGGTAATCGTTGCCAGATAACAGAAGTGGACAGGTGAATGACTACAAAAAGAGATTTATATGAAGTTCTGGGTGTTTCGAAAAACGCATCGCAGGAAGACATAAAAAAAGCATACCGCCAGATGGCAATGAAATACCACCCGGATAAAAATCCGGGGGACAGTGATGCGGAAGAGAAATTCAAGGAAGTTGCGGAAGCATACGCAATTTTAAGCGACCCGGATAAAAGACAGCGTTATGACCGCTTCGGTCACAGCGGAGTGTCCGGCGCGGGCGATTTCGGCGGTTTCAGCAACATCGAAGATATTTTCTCCGCCTTTGGCGATATATTCGGTTCCGGGTTCGGGGACATTTTCGGTACCGGGACACGACGCAGGTCGGCGCGCAGCCGCAACCGGGGTACGGACCTGAAAGTTTCTTTGAAGCTCACCCTGGAAGAAATTGCCACCGGCGTCACGAAAACCATTAAAGTAAAAAAATACGTACGCTGCAGCGCCTGCAACGGCACGGGGGGCGATAAAAACAGCCGAACGATCGACTGCCTGGCCTGTCACGGCAGCGGCGAAATCCGTCATGTGTCACAGTCCATGTTCGGTCAATTTGTGAATGTAATGACCTGCGAGCGGTGCAACGGCGAGGGTAAAATCATTTCAAATCCATGTCGCACCTGTAACGGAGACGGACGTGAAGTCGGCTATAAAACGATGGAGATCAATATTCCCGCCGGGGTTGCGGGCGGCAATTACATTCCCTATCGCGGGGAAGGCAATGCCGGTAAAAAAGGCGGCCCGAACGGTGATCTGATCGTTTATATCGATGAGCTGTCGCACCCGATATTTGAGCGGGAAGACAATAATGTTTTCATGGTACTACCGATCAGTTTCCCGCAGGCCGCGCTGGGCGTCTCCATGGAAATTCCGACTCTTACCGGCAAGGCAAAAATCACGATACCGGCCGGTACTCAGTCCGGCCGCATATTGCGTATGCGTAACAAGGGAATTCCCTATTTGAGAGGTGCCGGCATCGGCGATCAACTGGTGCAGGTGCAGGTATACGTACCGACAAAATTGACTGCGGAAGAAAAGAAAATGATCCGCGAACTGGAAAAACTGGAAAATTTAAAGCCTTCCAAAGAAGGCGGTCGTAATATATTTGAAAAATTCAAAGACGCATTGAATATTTAAACCATGGCCCGTCAAAATCCGTGGATGGAATTTTCGGCAACCGAACGAAAATTCATTCTGATGATCGGTGGTGTAATTGCGCTGGTTGTGATAATTCAGCTGTTGCGGCCCCATATTATCCCGCCGCCGGTTTACGACTACAGTCATAAAGACAGTATCTTCGAGAGTCGCAGCCAATTGCCCTCTGCTCCGCGAATTGTTCGGGAATCATCAGGCGAAAAAGTTACACTGTCCGGAAAAAACGGTATCCGGCCGGTGAATCTGAACACGGCCGGCCGGAAGGAAATCGAGCAATTGCCGAGAATCGGACCGGTTACCGCCGCACGCATAATTGAATATCGTGAGAAAAACGGCGGCTTTAATTCGCCCAACGATCTGTTGAATGTCAAAGGAATCGGCCCCAAAACTTTGGAACGATTGCTGCCTTATTTGCGCTTTGAGCAATAAATCTGTGGAATCAGAACTGAAATACCTTTAAATTACTTTTGAATAATCAATGATAATTGGTTATCTTTCCACAAGTTAGGGGACACATTTATCCTGGTAAAATAATATGAAACGCCGAATTGTTATTTTAGCTGAAAAGAATTTTGGACCGATAACCTCAAAAATGGCAAATGCCGCCATTCGTTATCTTCCTGATGAGATCGTCGCTGTTGTTGATTCCTCCAGGGCCGGCAGAACGGCACGGGAGGTTCTGAATTTTGGTGGAGATATCCCGGTTATTTCTTCCATTGATGAATCTTTCCGCCTCGAGCCCACCACTTTGCTGATCGGCATCTCACCGCCGGGAGGGGAATTTCCTTCCGACTGGTATCCGATGATCATCAAGGCCATCCAGAACAAACTGGACATCATCAGCGGCCTGCATGAATTTCTGCAGGATATCGCCGAATTCCGCGTGCTGGCGGATAAGTATAACGTAAAAATAACAGACCTTCGTAAATACGATCAGAAGGAAACCCTGGCCCGTGGGGCGGCCCGCAATTTCCGTTCTAAAATAATACTGACCGTTGGCTCGCACGGCAACGTCGGTAAAATGACGGCAACCATCGAAATTGTGAAAGCGCTGCAGCAAATGGGCAAATCGGCGGACTGGTTCGCCACCGGCCAGATCGGCATTTTGCTGAAGGGAAAGGGAGTGCCGCTGGACACGATTAAGGGTGATTTCATTTCCGGTACTCTTGAGAGTTCCCTGGCGCGGGTAGACGGTAATTTTGAATATCTGTTTGTTGAGGGACAGGGGTCTCTGCAGCATCTGGGTTATTCTCCCGTTGCCCTGGGGGTTATGCACGGGTGTTTGCCGGATGCAATGATCGGCTGTGTGCGCACCGATGTCGGTATTTCGGATTACGGTGTGGACACGCAGGATTTGAAAACCATGATCAGGATTAATGAGGAAATGTTGTCCTTCGTCAAGCCGGCAAGGGTTGTAGGGCTGGCGCTGAACACCTACCATCTTTCCGAAGAAAAGGCAAAGGCGGCCATCGCCGAGGCACAGAACGAAACCGGACTGCCGGCAACGGATCCGGTTCGATTCGGAGCCGAACCGCTGGCTGATTCGCTTACGTCTTTTTTTGAATCCTACCGAAAACACAGTTAGAGAGTTATTTTGATTCGCCGTTCATTATTCCTGCTGCTGATTCCCGCTTTCTTTGTTCACGGCGGCCGACTGGCAAAGGTTTCCGTGGAACCTGCAGCGGAAACGCCCGTGGTTCGCTGGCATATGCCGGAAATTTCCGGCGCACCGATTGCCGTCGGCTATAACGCACTTGCAAAAGGGAATCATGTTTTACCTGTAAACGGGATACCCCCGATTTCGGTAATCGGCAAAGATTTCTTGCTGATCGGTTCCCTGAAAACCGCAAAACCGCGGAGCGAAATTCAGTTCAATGTATTCCGAACAAACCTGAAGCCGATATCTCAATTCCGGCTCGCGTGGGCGTTTGACGAACCGCTGCCGCAATTCCTGCCCGCCGGAAAAAATATCCGGCAAATCAATGTGTCGGGTGCAATAATTGAACGTGATTTTAGCGGCAATACCGTTTCCGAACACCTGCCCCCAAAAGCAATTGCACACAACAGCGAAAACAGCCTGTTTATTTTAAAAGATCCGATGGCCGGAAAACTGTTCATCATTCGTAACTATTTACCGGCTGAAAAAAACGGTTTTTCGTGCCGGAGCGATGTGTCTGTTTTGAATACCGAAAACGGGCGCTATGAATTTTTGGCGGAATTCGACGGCTGGCAGAGCCGGAATGCCGCGCAATTCAAATTCCGTGATGAGCTCTTGATTTCGCAGGTACGGGTCGATGTTGAATCCGGAACGGTTCAAAAGCGCATTGTGGCAATGGATGAATCCGGCGCCGTAAAAAATCAGCTGACGGGAAATTTTATATATTCCGCAGTATCCCTAAAAACAATCTGGCTGGCCGCAAAAGAGCGTTTATTTAAATTGAATGAAAACAGACTGAAAGAGGTCTGGCGGACCGCAAGGGGCGAGCAGATCCTGAAAATAATTTCCGCCGGAGAGGAAAGCGGGCTGGTCTTGCTGTGCGGCAGGATAAACCCGGAAGCTTTTAACAACCAACAGCAATGGTCTTTTACCGGTTTGCGTCTGCTGCTGTTTTCCGCAAACGAAGAGCCGGAAGTATATCCCCTGCCCGCCGATTATATGGTTGTTGAACCGTTTCTTGAATATGTAGAAAGTTCAAATGAAATCCTGTTCGGACACAGCGCCGGACTGGAACGGTTTAAAATAAAATGAGAAAAATGCGATTGATTTTAATACCGCTGTTCTTACTGGTAACTGCCGCCGACCTTTTTGCGCAAACCGGATACAACTGGCCGTGCGTCCCGTTTGACCAGCCGCACTGGATTAACGGCACCTTTTGTGAAAACCGGCCCGGCGGTGAAATACAGCGCGATCATTTTCATGATGCGGTGGACATTCACCTGCCGCAGGGCAGTAATGTTTATTCGGTGATCAGCGGAACGGTGACAAGTTTGAGTACTGCGGCTCAGTCCGGAATAAATGCCTATGTGCGTGTCGGGCGCTACGCTTATGTGCATGGGGACCCGCAGCCAGGTTTGCAGGTAGGGGATGCGGTTACCGCCTTCCAGACGGTTATCGGCAAAACCAACAGCTGGAATCACATTCATTTCAAAGATGGTTATTCCGGCAGTGAAATCAATGCGTTGCGCCAGAGCGGCGGTTTGACCCCGTTTAATGATAGTTTTAACCCCTCGGTTCAGTGGGTGCGGTTTTATGTCGATGGAACCACCACACGATTCACCAATAATAAGGTAAGCGGAAAAGTGGAGATCGTTGCCCGCGCTTCGGACGTAACCGACAACGGTCCTCTGGGCGGTAACAACGGTATTTTCACCATCGGTTACCAGATATTCGATTCCACCGGTACCGTCGCCCTGACCCCTGTGGTGCAGAACTTCATATTTGACGTTATTCCCGCGTCGGACAGCTATATCACCAATGTCTATTTCAGCGGTTCGGACATCAGCACCTATCTGTACACCCTGACCAACAAAGTAACGCAAAAAAGTTTCTGGAACACCGCCGGCTTCGAACCGGGCAAGTATAAAATTCTCGTGTTCACCGAAGATACCTACGCCAACCGCGATGAAGCATGGACTACGGTTGAAGTCGTACCGCAGGACATATGGCCGCCGGAAATTCCGCAACTGCTGTACGCGCTTGGAAACGACAGCGGCGATTGGGAACTGGCCTGGCTGCCCAACGATTCACTGGATATGGCCGGCTACGATTTCTATTTTTCCTTCGACGGAACAAACTGGAATTACCAGTCCGGCATATCCGCGCAACTGGGACCGCAGGACACCCTCTGGCTGCAGAACAATTTTCCCGAAAACACCAGCATTTACTTTCGCCTGCAGGCCTACGACAATTCCGCCCTGCAGAACAGCAGTGATTTTTCCAGTTCCTACGGTGTGCGGCTGAAAAGCAGCGGTCCTGAAGTTTTAATTGTCGATGCGGTGAATCCCGGTGAAGTGGCGCGGCAGGATGTTGCTTTTGACTACGGCGAAATTTTCGGCGGGCTGGATTTGTCTTTCAACACCGCATCTGTTGCGGCGCTTGAAAGCGACCGAATCGACCTGCAGGATTACACCGTCGTTATCTGTTTCGCCGGAGGTACTTCTCCGCAATTCGGTGATTCGGCGCTGACGAAACTGCAAACCTATCTGCAGGCGGGCGGAAACCTTATCCTTACCGGAAGCCGGGTCGCGGGCACGCTGGCCGCCGGTTCCACTGCAGAAAGGCAGTTCCTCGGCGATTACCTGCACGCGGCCCGCAGCGATTCGGCGGCAGCCAATACCGTGTCCGGGGTTGTGGCAACGTTTCTGGAAGAATTTTCCGGCGCGCTGCCGGGCGGTGATTATTATGATGTGCTAACGCCGCTGGGCGGCGAAGCGGTATTGCAATATTCGGAAAATGCAATTGCAGCCATATTTTATGAAGGTCTTTTCGGTTCCGGTTCGGTTACCGGACGCACGGCGCTGCTGGCATTCCCGGCGGAGCAACTGGCCGGTGAGAATGAAAATACGGAACTGATCGGGCGCCTGCTCGGACGCATGGGGCTGGTCAGCGGCCTGCAGGTCGAGAGCAGGACCGGCGGCCCCCGAAATTATAGATTATATCAGAACTACCCGAATCCGTTTAACCCCTCAACCCGCATCGGATTTTTCCTGCCTCAGGCCAACGCGGTAAAAATGCAGATTATTGATGTAAATGGCCAAAAAGTTGCCGAACTAGTAAACAGACGGCTTTCTGCCGGGGAGCATTTCGTTCGGTGGAACGGAACCGATGACCAATCGCGTTTTGTCGGCAGCGGCCTTTATTTTGTTCGTTTACAGGCAGGGAAATTTAACCGGACCCGGAAAATCATTTTACTGCGGTAACCGGGTGCAGGGGGTATATGCACTCCATCGGCGCGCTTCCATCCGATTCGCAACCGGCCGACTGGCTGGAAATTTTTGAGGCCGGCCTCGAAATGAAGGAGCAGGCGTTTCTTGTTTTCGATGAACATGAGACTCTGATCTTTGCCTCGGCGCAGGCCTGTGAACTGTTCAACCTGCAGGACGCCCACCTGAAAAACCGTTCGCTGATCGAAATTCTGCCGCAGGTAAAGAAAAATTTTCACGGCAGCGAACACACCGATATGATTCAGGAACTGGATATCTCCTCCGCCGAGGGACCCATTCGACACATGATCGTGCGCGTGCAGAAAGTTGAACCGCACCGGCGCTCGCGGCAGGGACTGATCGTCTGGCTGAATGAAAAGCCGGATGAACGGGAAAGTGACACCCTTTCCGCTGATAAATACCTGAACGCCTTCCGTTTGCTGGCCGACCGTATCAACGTCGGTTTTATTGTTGTTAACCCGGACGGATTCATTCATGAATACAACGAGAATTTCAAAACCCTGCTGAACCTGCCCGGCGACTGGAGCGGGCGTAACCTTTTCACTTTCCCGCCCATTCATCAGTATGAGATCGCGCCGTTCCTGTTCCGGGTACTGCAATCGGGTGAACAATCGACCTCGCAGATCATCAGTTTCACCTATCCCGGTCTGAAGGAAAATGTACTGCAACGCTGGTACGGTTTTCCGGTAAAAGACGGCGAAGGAAAGGTGCACGGCGCCCTGTTCTGTGTTCTGGCCGAGCAGGATACTTCCTCACTGACACGCCTGTTGACCATGCACAAGGAGTTCATCGAAAAGATCATCGGTTTTATTCGAGGTTTCGAACCCGGCAGCAGTGTGACCCGTTTTTTCGAACAGATGAGTGAATTCTGGGCGGAACAGGTTTTTGCATCCGGTCTGCAATTGTATGAAAAGCGCGGAAATGAATTCCGTTCGCTGCAGAGTAATGAAGTGATTCCGGCGGACGGTGAAAGCGGACAGTTGCTGTGCAGCAAACCCTACGGTCTGGTGGTGATACCGGAAAACTACGACACGACCCTGGTGAAAGGGAACGGGTTGCGAAAACTGATCCTGTTCCGGTTCAGCGATGAGGCGGTGGGTGAATTTGTCGCGGTGATACCGTTACCGGGAGAAAAACAGGCGCCGGATTTCACCGATGAGGAGAGTCTGAAATACCTGCATGAAATTCTGCACAAACTGTTTCAAAAGGCGGCTTTCAACGAACGGCTGGCCGCGGAAATGGGAGAAGCCCATCAGCGGTCGAACCGCCTGGCCGAGCGTACCCGTAATTCGAAGGAACGGGTAACGGCGCTGCAACAGACCAATGCTTCGCTGCACGAAAAGGTGATGCGCCTGGAAAAGGAAGGCAAAGAAGCACGCATACACCTGGAAGAAGCAGTGGAGAAAGTAAAACAGGATACCATCGGCGAACTGGCAGCAGCGCTCGCGGCGCAGGTGTCGGAAAAAAACAACCGTCTGAACTGGAGAAATCTGAAAGAGCAGCTGGAACTGCTGACCGGTTTCAAGCCGGTGAAAATGGAGTATGTGGACATCAACAAGCTGCTGGAAAACACAATTCTAAAAATGCATCGTCGCAAAAAGCTGCTCGATCGCATCGATTATGAGTTTAGCAACATCCCCGAAATCCTTTTCTACCGCGATAAGCTGGAAGCGGCCTTCACCAGCCTGCTGAAACTGCTGACCGATGAATCAACGGCGAAAATCAGCATCGACACCAGCCGGTTGGGACATGTGGTAACGGTGGTTATGCGCCTCGAAGAAAAATGGCCGGCGGTGACGGAGCAGGACTGGATGCGGGCCGTGCCGGAGCATCTCAGATTGGAGCTGTTCGCGGCGCAACACATCATCGAAGCGGCGCACGGCCGTCTCAACACCGAGGCGGGAGCCGATCATTTCATCTTCATCATCAAACTGCCGGTATCCTGAGCAACAATATATCTTGAAAGCGAAGTTCCAAGGATTTAAAAACCAACTCGGAAATTAATCTTTGTCGGATTTTATAGGGCTGCTCCGCCGAATTTTAAGCCGGGGCAAATACGGAGCTGTTTCCGTTCAACGGGATTTTCCGGTGGTGCGTTTGCTCGTGGTTGTCCGTTTGCGGGTTTTGGGTTTGGCGGTTTTGCTCTCGGCCAGTATTTCCTTTTCGGCCGTCAGCCAGTCGGCCCGGTCGTTACCGTGCTGTGCTCCGCGCTGCAGAAAATGATGATAAGCCCGTTCGGCGATTTTATGCTGTAAAGAATCCATAATATTCCCTTTTCAATGGTTGTTCAATGTTTCGAGAACGGCGAATGTACGGCGGGACGGTAACAGGGGCAAGTTTATAACGGTAAATTAACGGTAAACAAACAAAAGTTATACATCCAGCGAATCAAGCGGGCTTTTGATCTTGTCCAGCGCACTGCCGGTGATGTGGGTATATATGGATGTGGTTTCCAGTTTTTTATGACCCAATAATTGTTGAATATACCGTATATCCGTACCGTCTTCCAATAGATGGGTAGCAAAGCTGTGTCTGAGGGTGTGAACGGTAGCCGGTTTTTTTATATTCGCTTTTTTCAGCGCCTGTTTTAAAACCGATTGTACACTTTTAGGGCTGTATTGATTACATTTTTGGCCTTCGAATAAATAGTCTTTTGGTTGATATTCTTTAAAATAAAGCCTGAGTAAATCAAGTAATTTGTGTGACAAAAAGACGTAACGATCTTTTTTCCCTTTGGCCTGCCGGATATGAATTTTCATACGATTGGAATCAATATCCTCGATTTTTAAATCGAGTAA
The DNA here is from genome assembly GCA_024277055.1 of Calditrichota bacterium. Classification (GTDB taxonomy): domain Bacteria; phylum Calditrichota; class Calditrichia; order JAJRVZ01; family JAJRVZ01; genus JAJRVZ01. The sequence goes on along the minus strand of JAJRVZ010000146.1, from coordinate 587 downwards.
TTCGCCCAGTCTCAATCCGGCCGAATATAACATCATTAACATGGTTTTATGTTTTATATTTCGGGTTACTTTAAGGATTTTAATTATTTCCTGTTTGGACAGAACCAGAGGAAGTTTGTTTGATTTGCGTAGTTTAATTTTCAAGGCCGAAGGAATTTCTTCTTCAAGTATATGAAGATAAAAATATCGTATGGCTGCAATTGATTGTCTTAAAGCGGAGTTTGAATATTTTTTTTCTTCCCGGCAAAATTGTAAATAGTTCTTTATATTTTCATTTGTTACCCGTTTTAATCCATTTTTACGGACGTAATCAAAAAACACCTTCAGGGCAGACATGTAAGAATTAATCGTTTGAACGGAATAATCGGAGATAATAAGTGATTGATAGAACTTATCGAGGGCTTCTTGAGTTTTCATCCATTAATAACTATATTTCTGTTAAAACGAAGTTTAAATTAATGTATATTCCCATTAAACGCAATTGTTCGTTTATCGGGACGTTCGTCGAAATCGCTGCGCTCATTCGACGAACGAAGTGACCGGCAGCGTCGGGTTTCTCCTTGTCGCTGCGCGACTACGTCGAACCG
>JAJRVZ010000145.1 GCA_024277055.1 Calditrichota bacterium | reverse complement strand
TCGGCGCGCTGGCCTGGGGCGACGTCTGGTTTGGTGGAAAAACCCGCAATCCGTGGAATTTGGAGCAGGGTAGCAGCGGTTCATCGGCCGGTCCGGCAGCGGCAACGGCGGCCGGACTGATTCCCTTTGCCATCGGTACCGAAACCTGGGGGTCAATCGTTTCGCCGTACACCCGTTGCGGCGATACGGGATTGCGTCCGACCTACGGCCGGGTCAGCCGCACAGGAGCCATGGCGCTGAGCTGGTCGATGGACAAAATCGGACCGATTTGCCGCAGCGTGGAAGACTGCGCCATTGTCTTCAACGCGATTTACGGGCCGGACCCGCAGGACGGCATGCTGATTGAGGCGCCGTTTAACTATTCACCGAAAATTGATCTGAAAGATGTGCGTATCGGCTATTTGAAATCAGCCTTTGAAAAAGACTACGACAATAAAAAGCACGACCAGGCGGTACTGCAAAAACTGCGCGAGCTGGGTGTCGATCTGATCCCCGTCGAGTTGCCGGATATCCCGGTCTATTCGTTATCTTTTATTCTCAGCGCCGAAGCCGCCGCCGCCTTTGACGAACTGACCCGCTCCAACCGTGACGATTTAATGGTACGTCAGATTCGGAACGCCTGGCCGAATGTGTTCCGTGTAGCGCGCTTCATCCCGGCGGTGGAGTATATTCAGGCCAACCGTCTGCGCTATCAACTGATTCAGGCGATGGCCGAATTGTTTGAAAAAGTGGATGTGTACGTAGCGCCCAGTTTCGGCGGAGGCAATTTGCTGCTGACCAACCTTTCGGGACATCCCTGCGTGGTCATGCCGAATGGATTGAACGAAAAGGGCAGCCCGGTCAGCATTACTTTTACCGGCAATTTGTTTGACGAGGGGAGATTGCTGGCGGTAGCCAGGGTCTGGCAGGATGCCACGGATTTTCATTTAAAGCATCCGTCTTTATTCGATGTCGATGACAATTAATTTATTGGAAACCGATTAAATTGTTCAGCGTTGAAGGCTTCTGGTTTTTTACAAAATAACAGGAATTCGTGAATGAATGTTTATGCCATTATAATTCTTATCGCCATGCTGGGCGAATACCTGCTGGGACTGATCACCGGTTTGCTGAACATCAAATCGCTGCAGCCGGAACTGCCGCAGGAATTCAGCGATGTGTACGACGCCGACAAATACCGCAGGTCGCAGGAATACACCCGCGTCAACACCCGCTTTGGTTTTATAACCTCCACCTTCAGCCTCGTTGTTACGCTGGTATTCTGGTTTGCCGGCGGTTTTAACTGGCTGGACCAGCAGGTGCGCGTTTACGGCTTACACGAAATCTGGAACGGGCTGATGTATATCGCCGTGCTGATGCTGGGCCGCAGCATTTTATCGCTGCCGTTCTCGCTGTACAGCACCTTTGTCATTGAAGAAAGATTTGGCTTCAACAAAACGACGCTTAAAACATTTATTCTTGATCGCATCAAAGGGTTGGTGCTGGGACTGCTGTTAGGGGGACCGCTGCTGGCCGGAGTGTTGGCTTTTTTTCTCTATGCCGGAAATTTGGCGTGGCTGTACGCCTGGATCGCGGTTACTCTGTTTACGCTGGCTGTTCAATATATCGCGCCGACCTGGATCATGCCGCTGTTCAATAAATTTACCCCGATGGAGGAGGGTGAACTTCGTGATAAAATAATGGCCTTTGCGAAAAAAGTGGGCTTTACGGTAAAAGGTATTTTTGTCATCGACGGTTCCAGACGATCCGCCAAATCCAATGCTTTTTTTACCGGATTCGGCAAAAATAAACGCATCGCTCTTTTTGATACGTTAGTTGAGAAACACACCGATGAAGAACTGGTGGCCGTGTTGGCGCACGAGATAGGGCATTATAAAAAGAAACACATTCTGCAGGGCATGATTATCAGTATCTTCCACACCGGCGTGGTGCTGTATCTTTTGTCCATCTTTCTTACCCATCGCGGGCTGTTCGATGCCTTTTACATGCAGCATATATCGGTTTATGCCGGACTGCTGTTTTTCGGTATGCTGTATTCACCCATCGAAATGCTGCTGTCGATATTCATGCAGATGATGTCCAGAAACAACGAATATGAAGCCGATCGCTTCGCGGCAGAGAATATCGGTAATAAGGAAGATATGGTCAGTGCGCTGAAAAAATTGTCGGCGCACAACTTGTCCAATTTAACACCCCATCCGCTGACGGTGTTTTTGAAGTATTCCCATCCGCCGGTACTGCAGCGTATCCGGGCCATCCGGGATAGAAGATAGTTTAAGAGTTTAAGAGTTTAAGAGTTTAAGAGTTTAAGAGTTTAAGAGTTGAAGAGTTGAGGAGTTTAAATGCTGAAGACTTTGGTTGGATTACGTAAGATGTTCAAATACTTCATCCTGTTGACGGGTGTATAACAAATTAATGCATACCTGCTTTTTCCCGGAACCGTTGTCGTCATCCTTTGCCCGTTTCAGGGCCGGCATTGATAAACGTAAAATTAACCCCGGATACTTATAAACCATAAACTTTTAAACAAACAATTTACCGCCCCAGATATCCCTTTGCCAGTTCAGTATATTTTCGAACCTGTTTCTTCGCCCACGATCGCTTGCGTCCCAGTTCTTTGCGCATGATCTCCGCCACTGATTCCGCCGCTTCGATGCTGGCCTGAGCATCCAGCAAAAGCGCCCGCGTGCGTCGCGCCAGCACATCGGCCACCGTGCGCGCCATTTCGTACCGAACCGCCCATAAAACTTCACTTTTGCAGTAGGGCAGCCTGGGCGAAAGCACTTCGGCGAATTTTTTATTGCGGCGTTCAAAAGCTTCGAGCTCCGGCAATCCGCTTCCGTAAGCCGAACGGTGAGTAACTTCATCAAACCGGTCACTCCAGCCGTACAGTTTCAACTTTTGCGTTTTCGGGGGACGCGACGGCAGACCGGCCACCATGGCAGCTTCCGTGATGGTATCCTCGCCCATTTTACGGTAAGTCGTCCATTTGCCGCCGGTTATGGTTACCAGTCCCGATTTCGAGATCAGCAGGGTATGGTCACGGCTGAGGGCAGCGGTGTTTTCACTTTCACCCGATTTGATCAGCGGACGCAGCCCTGCGAAACAGCTGAGGATATCGCTCTCGGACGGATCTTTGGTCAGGTAACGTGCGGCATGGGTCAGAAGGAAATCAATTTCTTCACGGAATGGTCGTGGTTCCAGTGAAACCTCGTGTACCGGCGTGTCGGTTGTGCCGACGATGGTCCGGCCATGCCAGGGTACGGCAAACAGCACGCGCCCGTCGTCGGTGTGCGGCACCATTACCGCGCTTTCTCCCGGCAGAAAGGAGTTATCCAGCACGATGTGCACCCCCTGGCTGGGCGCGATGATTTCACTGCAGGTAGCGTCATCCAGTCGGCGCATCTGATCGCTGAAAACGCCGGTGGCAT
>JAJRVZ010000144.1 GCA_024277055.1 Calditrichota bacterium | reverse complement strand
GTACTTACAGTTTCAAAGTGGGCGGTCCCGGCTCGAGCAACTACAGCGATCTGCTGGATGCGGCCCTGGAAAGCCCGGACATCGAACTGGGGTTTGACGGCGACGCCATTCTGACCTGGTACCAGCGGATATTCGCCGAAACAGGTTCTTCACCCGGCACCGCCTGGGACGGCGGACTGGTCGAAATCTCAACCGACGGCGGTCAAAGCTGGAGCATTCTTTACCCCGACGGCGGTTATCCCTATTCAATCATTGATAACGAAGCCAGTCCTTTTGCCGCAGGAACTCCCGTCTTTTCCGGTTCGCCGCTCGGCTGGCAGATGATCACAGCGGATCTGTCTGCTTACAGCGGTACGGTGCGCATCCGATTCCGTTTCGGTTCGGACGGTTACGTATCAGAAGAAGGCTGGTACGTGGACGATGTTCTGGTTCAAACCGTAACCTCCGTTGAAGAAACGCTGCCGGTCTCGGTGCCGCTGACGTTCGAATTATTACAGAATTTTCCGAACCCGTTCAACCCGTCTACCACTATTGCTTTCGGGTTACCGTCCGCCGACCGCGTTACGGTACGGGTATTTAACGTTGTCGGACAACAGGTTGCGACGCTGGCGGATAACCAATTATTCACAGCGGGACGTCATCGGCTGCGCTTCGAGGCCGGAAATCGTTCTTCCGGGGTCTATTTTTATAAGATTGTGAGCCGCTTCGGCGAATTCACCCGGAAAATGATCCTGATGAAATAAGGAAATACATTTAATTATCAAGGGCGGCTGCGGCCGCCTTTTTAATTGTAAGGGCAATACCAGCTTCCGTTTCAGGTCTCCGCTGTCTTCGGAAAAACCCGCATCCATCCACAATTCTTAATTCTCTCTGCTGATATTCTTTGCTTGCGATTATGCAAAGGATAACCTATCTTCAGCAGGGGACTTTTCCTTCCCGGTCATTAATTACAGGAGGCAAATTATGTTCAGGCTATTTTATATAATTCTGATAATCATTTCTTATGCCGCGATTTCTCAGGCACAGACGCGAAGCACCCTGGTACCGCAGCCCGTTGAAGGCTCGCCGTTTATGACCGATGACCTCAACGACCATTTTGGCCGCGCTTACCGCTGGTTTCTTGAAGGTTTTTCCGACAGTGCCGTGGTTAATCTCCGGCAGGTGATTGTAAATGCAGGGTATAAAATGAACCCGAAGAATTATTATATCGTTGTTGCTCATTTCACCGATTCCTTTGTACCGATCGGCATGTTGCACGAAGACAGTGATTTCTACGACAACCGTATGTACGGCTTGCACGAAAAAAGTCTTTACTATGTTTTCATTTCGCGCACGGAAAACGCACCTTCGTTTTTATCGGTTCTGGCAACGGCCAAAGATTCGCCCTTCGACCGCAACCTGCCGGAATTCCTGAATCTTTTTACTCCGCTGCTCGGCGGTGGAGCGGCTGTTAAACTGGAATCCGTTGATAACCGAACCTGGGTAGATGTGCGTAATTTCCACGTTCCCGAAGCTTTTCGCAAAAACAGCGATATCGCTTTCATGGTGAAAAAGAAATTGTCAGACGAAAAAGTACTGGCCAGTATGGTGTACGACAATACGGCGCTGGAGCGCTGGTCCTTCGGAATCGCCGGGGCGGTTACCAGCACACGCGATCTGGATTTTGTAATCGGCGAAGACGGAACGATCATCGTGCGCCCGAAACCGGAGGCCGACCTGTCTGCGTTCGGCGTGATTAATTACCATTTTTTTCCGGTGGATACGAAAGCCAAAACACTGGAAACATCATTTCATGCCCTTTTCGGGTTACGGCTCGATACTATTCTTGAACCGATCATCGGAATCGGCGGCGGCATCTCTACCGGGCAGATTGATATTCATCTTTTTGCCGGTTACAGTTTTGAATTTGCCAATACTTTAAAAAACGGTTATGCCGTCGGACAGGTTTTGAAGGCCGGCGAGGATCCCTTTAAACTGAAAGTGCGGGGCAAGCCGCGTTTTGGAATTGAATTTAAGTTTCCGTAAAATGAGAGATGCCATTGCATTCCGCGATGGCATCTTTTTTTATTATTCGCTTAAGAAATCGAGAATTTCTTCATTGGCCCGAGCGAATTTTTCAAACTGTACAAAATGACCGCACTCCGGCATCATAACCAGCCGGGCGTTCGGCATTTGTGAAACGCCCGCTTCAGCGATTTCCCGTGTAGTTCCGCCGTGCAAATAGGGATTCGGAATCAGTCCGTCATTTTCGCCGAACAGAACCAGCGCAGGTTGTTCAATTTCCGGCAATTGTTCAAACAGGGCACCGTTAATCATGGCACCGACATTTCTGGATACGGCGTAGCAATAGCGTTCAAAATCCTTCGCCCCGCGCACCTGAATGCGGTCGGTTATCATAAATTCCGCTTCCTGCGGAGTTTCGTAAAAATTGCTGCGCAGGTTAATATCGATATTTCGGATTGGGGTATCACAGACAAATTCCGGCGTGACGACCGTGCTCAGCCATTCTCCTTCGCCCGGCTCAAACTTCTCAAATCCGGCCGGCGAGATCAGCACCAGTTTTGAAACCGCAGCCGGATTTTCCAGCGCCGCCGTCAATGCAATTTGACCGCCCATGGAGTGTCCGATCCACACGGCCTTTTCAATATTCAGTTTTGCCAGAAATTCAGACAACACCCGTACATAAAAAGACATCGAATAATTATAATAGCCTTTATCGGACTTACCGTAACCGGGCAGATCTACTGCCAGTACCCGGTATTGTTTGGCCAGTTCAGGGATATTTCGGATCCATCCTTTGGCATTGGAACCCAGCCCGTGGATCAGCAGCAAAGCCGGGCCGTTTCCTTCATCAATAAAGGCAATATTGATATTTCTTACTTTTACATAGCGGGTGTCAAAACCGTAATCGATATCTTTGAATTCTTTTACCGGCATATGATAATACCGCGACGTGACGCATCCGGCGACAATCAGCAGTACTGCAAAAATCAGTTTACGCATCGCGGTCCTCCTTAAAACATAATCCATTTTAGTGAAGCAAATACCGTCCATGGGTCCTGCGGTCGCTTGGTCACGCCACCGTTCACGACAGTGGAATCATAAAAATCGCCGAGGCTCAGGTAGGCGGCATGAAGTTCCAGGTCCATAAAAACCCGAAGACGATAGGCAAGGTTAAGATTGAACTCGGTTCCAATCAGGTTACCGCCACCCTGCGGTGAAGCAGATGCATATCCCAGCCCCAACGCCGATTTCAATTTGAATTTATTGGGTACGATATCCCATGAACCGGTCAGCGAACCTCCTGCAAATCCATAGCCGATGTTCTGAATATCGATGACCGCTCCGTTAAAGCGGTTTACGACATTACCGTGCGGTAACAACAGATAAAGTCCGTGACTGAAGAATACCGCTCCCGGTGCCGTCCAGTTGTTTCCGGTCAACACGCCGCTGTATTTGCCGTCGGAAATATTGTTACCGTCACCGGTAGTGAACACACCGTCCAGAGACAGAAAATCATTGGCATTTTTACCCCATTTGTATGCCAGGCGCAGATTGGCCGCAAACCCGAGGATATCAGTCGCGGCTTTATATTTTCTCGAAACGGAAAGCGTATCGGTGGTTCCGAAATTCAGCACGGCGAAACCGTTGTAGCCGAATCGCCCCTGGTTCAGCAGGGGATTACCGTGAAAATGGCTGCCCAGCCAGAAAATATCCGCACGGTACGCACGGTTTCCGAAATTAAAATTAAAAACACCGTTGTAATTGCTCAGTGATGAGTTCAGTCCCTGCCCGAGAATGGAAACACCGCCTTCGCCGTTGGCGCGGTCACGCAGGTACCAGAACGACAAACCGACGGAATTGATTATATCCAGATCATATTCGAAATCAGCTTCATAGAGCGTCACATCATCGTTTTCATCCACATTGTTTTCGTACAGCTGCCAGAAACCCAGTTTAAGCCGTTTGTCGCTCCAGAAATAGTGGCCGGTGATGCCTGTGGCATCCGAACCCCAGAAGGCCAGCCGGTAGCCGGTATTGATCAGGGTACTGGTGAACGTATAGTAAGGGACGCGCACGTTATCAAACAGACGTGTCAGACCGGCGTTGATAAATATATTCTTTTTCGGACGGAATTCAATGAACAGGTTCTGGGTCTGCATATTTACAAAATCGGCAGCGAAGGCGCCACCGAAATTTCCGCCGGCTCCGTAATTGGCGTCGCCCCAGGTCCAGTCAAATTCAAAGGACATACGCATTTTCGCCCAGCCGTCGAACAGCCTCGGTGTATACATAATCAGCGGCATGAACCGCTGCTCGGTGAACCCGTTGGTCTTTTTTGAAGTCTGTGTCGTATTGCCGCCGAAAATTCGTCCGACCACCTGACCTTTGAGGAATTCATTGGTCGGCGCTACATTGTTCATTTCACTGCGCATAAAATAGTAGCCGATAAAAGTGAATTCCTTTTTTTCAGGATCAATCTTCTTTTCTTTAAAGGCATCGGCTTCCGTCTGTGCCAACAACATCATCGTGCCGGCCAAAAAGAATGTAATTAATACGGTAGTTTTCATGATATGCCCCGTTGTGAAAACGGACCAATTTTATTGGGCCATTTGTTTTGCGAATGGTTTATTCGGATTATTTAAAAAAGCGGGGAGCCGCCCTGCTCCCCGTGGTTTCGTTTGGTAGCATTATTTTTCGCGTACATAGACCTGGATATTTGTGTTACCAAGCGTCGGGTCCGAACCGAAACCGGTATCGGGGGTGCGCGGCGTGGCACCGATATCAGGATTCGTCTGCACTACTTCCAGTTTCATGGTATCGGGTGTAGCGGATATGACTTGGATAATTCCCGCCTGTGCGAATACCGTGTAATCGATTTCAATGGTATGAACATCACCGGATGCCGCTTTTGTTACGGTGTAGGTGCCGTTCAAATCGGCCCAGGCGCCACCGGCAGGATGTGTTGACAAAACTACCGTCTGATCGTCGTTCATCACCACGCGTACGCTGTCGTACTGAAATAGTGCGACCAGAAGCGGTGCAACATTATCGCCCGCGCTCAGCCACGTTCCTACCCAGGCATCAGGCTGGTTGTTTGTTCCGGTCGGATTGTTATCGTCGTCATCGCTTTTGCATCCCACCGAAAACAGCAGGGCAACCGCCAGCAGAACGGAGAATAAAGGGATTAAACGTTTCATGATACTTCCTCCTTTAAACAAGGTTAATGGTTTGTATGATGCATTTTTTTCAAGCTTATTCTGTCGATTTTACCCGCCTCATTCCGGGGCAATTCTTTTACGAATTCAATCTCTTTAGGAATTTTATACTTTGCCAGATTTCCACTGCAACGCTCAAGTATTTTTTGCACGCTGAGTTTTTTGTGTTTTTCGACAACGATACAGGCTTTGCCGACCTCGCCCCATTTTTCATCGGGAACGCCGATCACCGCGGCCTCCTGCACGCCATCGATGGATTCCAGGAATCGTTCAATTTCCGCCGGGTAGACATTCTCGCCACCGCTGATGTACATATTTTTTTTTCGGTCAACCACATAATAGAATCCTTCTTCATCTACGGTTACCATGTCTCCGGTGTGAAACCAGCCGTCTGTGATGGCGGCGGCCGTCTCTTCGGGTTTGCGCCAGTAGCCGGGAGTCACCACGGGAGATTTTAACCACAATTCACCGACCTCACCACTTTTGCAGCGGCGGCCGTTCGCTTGAACGGCTTTGGCCTCTATATAAAAATTAGGGAAGCCTATGGAACCTTTTTTGCGAACGGCGTCATCCTGGTGCAGGGAAAAACAATTGGGACCTACTTCCGTCAGTCCGTATCCCTGGCGGATGGCAATGCCTTTTTCATGCCAGCGATTAATCAGCGGAATCGGCATCGGGGCGCCGCCAACAATTGCATACCGGACAGAGGACATATCCGCATTGTTGAACTGATCGGAATCCGCCATCATTTGCAGCATGGTCGGTACGCCGAACAACAGTGTCGTTCTTTCCTTTTCAATCAGTTCAAGGATCAAATCGGCGTCAAACTGCCGCAGCAGGGTGAGCGATGCCCCATGGTGCAGGAACGGCGTCAACAGCACATTCCAACCGCCCGTGTGGAAAAAAGGCGCGAAGTTCTGCGTGTGATCGGCCGAGGTGATGTTCAGCCGCAGGGCCGTGTTTACTGAATTCCAGAACAGCATTTTATGCGTTATCAACGCACCCTTTGGCAAACCGGTTGTGCCGGAAGTGTAAAGAATCATTACCGGATCTCCGGCGTGAATTTCCGGTGCCAGCACCTCCGGGGCCGCAGGCGGCGGTTTGCGTATGAACGGTTCAATGACCGATATTTCGAGAGCTTTGCATTGTACAGGAAGTTGCAGTTTTGGTATCATGTTTTCATATTCTTGTTCGTAAATCAGTATCGAAGGTTCCGCATCCTGCAGCAGCCTGTTCAATTCCCGCACTGTCAGCCTGAAATTCAGGGGAACAAGAATAACGCCGCATTTAACGCACGCCAGAAACAGGAAAACGTATTCAGCCCGGTTACGGCTCAGTACCGTCAGCCGGTCACCCTTACGCAGTTTCAATTCCTTTTGCAGGAAAACGGCTATAGCCGATGCACCGCGATCCAGTTCCGTATAGGTCCATTGCAGCCCACAGTCGTATTCGCGAATCGCCATGCGCGTTGGTGTATATCGCGCCCATTTACGTATCCAGTCGGTCACAAAGGTTTGCATCAGTCCTGTTTCCTGTTTTTGGAAAACATGTAAACCGCCCAGCCGCTCAGAACCGAGGCCAGAATCGCCACACAGGCGGCAACCCCCGGATTTTCTCCGGTCGCCGCAGAAAACGGTATGGCGATCTTTCCGTAGTACATTACAAAATGAACCGCCACTGCAACGACGGAGGCGGTCAGCGGAGCAGCCAGCGGGACATCGCGCAGAAACATTCCGAACAGAATAGGAACAAAAGCAGCCGCAAAAAACGCATACACCCCGTTCTGTGCAAATATGGCAACACTCAGTTTCGGATGCAGCAACTGATCGTAGGATATAAAAACAGCTACGAGCCCAAGCAGGCCGATTACCATGCGGTTGACAAGAATAGTTCTGTTCTCGCTCGTAAAAAGCTTTGCTCCGAATATCGGTTTCAGAATATCCGAAGTTATGGAAGTTGACAGCGATTGAATTAAACCTTCAAGGGTGGAAATACCGGCACTGAGCAACCCCATCACAACAATCAGTCCGATCAAAACAGGAAACTCGTGCACTACATAGGCGGAAATAATGCCGTCCATTTTCAGCGGCTGTCCACCGACCGTCAGGTCCGGAAATGTTATGCGCGCAAATAAACCCGTAATTACGACCAGAAAAAAAATCATTTCAACAACCACGCTCGTCAACAGATAACGATTCACATGTTTTTCACTTTTCAACAGCAGGGATTTGGTGATGATGTGCGGCTGGCAGACAATGGCCACTCCCACAACGATCTGTGCGAATATAATTTCGAAAAAATCACGGAACAGAAAACTGGAATCGTTGGTCGCCGACGCCAGTTTCGGATCGATGCTGTGAAGTTTGTCGAGGAAGCCGTGCACACCATTACTGAAATGTTCATAACCGGATCCGAGCAGAATAAAGGCGACACCCAGCATCAGTAGCGCCTGCAGCGTATTGGTATACACCATCGAATTGGCGCCGCCGAACATCATGTACCCGAAGATGAAAACCACCACTCCGATCAGCACCGGAAGTTCGGACAAGTTCAGGGTTTTGGACAACACTTTTGTCAGCCCGACACAGATCAGTACGATAAAGGTAATCAGCAACAGAGACAGAAAGGCCATAAACAGGGAATAGTTTTTTGAAGCATATCGTGTGCCCACCCATTGAGCCAGCGTAAGCGCTTTTACGCTTTCCCCGTGTTTGCGGAATCCTTTTGTAAGCACTACCAGGGAGACCATAGCCGCCACCGGCAAAACAACGGCGTAGGATATCACCCCGCTTACACCATACAGGGCGATAAAGCCCGGATTAATAATAAAAGTGGCTGCGCTGGTCATGGAAGCCGCCAGCGCCAGTCCCACCGCTACCGGTGAAAAGGCGATATTTCCCAGCGCGTAATCGGAAATGCTTTTTGTCTTCCGTGCGCCGCGTACAACAAAATACAGGACAACGGCCGTATACACCAGTACCAGAATCCATCCGGCTGTTACCATTTGATTTGATGCCATTTCAACCTCTCACGGTTTTACCAACGGAAAGCGGCACAGGCGAAGGCCAGTCCGCCGCCGGACCCCATGAAATACACCAGATCGTTTTCATGTAATTGTCCCTGATCAACTGCCTCTGCCAGGGCCATGGGAATACAGGCCGAGCCGGTGTACCCGTAGCGATCCATAATCGTATGTGTATGGGACATATCCAGACCAAGGTTTTCCATTGTTTCGCGAATGCTGTTGATATTTATCTGTGTCAGAAACAGTTTGTCGATGTCCTTTGCGGAATGACCGAGTCGTGCGGCCAGTTGGGTTATCATCCGGGTCCAGGTTTTCGGGTTGATCTCCTTTGGAAATTTTTTGGTAAATTTCAACATGTGGTCTTTCCGGCCGACAACCCGTTGAGTGCAGACCTGATGCGCCCCGCCGGCATAAATGCCCATCCAATCATGATACTTTCCTTCCGTGTGCAACAGAGAACCAAGGAAACCACGGTCGCCGTTATCGGCGCGCAGAATCACCGCACCGGCGCCGTCGGCAAACAGGGTAACGGTTTTTTTGTCTTCCATGTTCAGAAATTTTGACATGGCATAGGCGCCGATAACCAGCACATTTTCGTACTGTTCGTCGCTGCGGATGTATTTGGCTCCGACGTCCAGAGCAGTCACGAAGCCGGCACAGGCCGTATTCAGATCAAAAGTACCGGCATTAACCGCTCCCAGCCGGTACTGAACCACGGATGCCGTTGACGGTGAAATATATTCCGGCGTGTCGGTACTGATAATGATCAGATTTAATTCTTCTGCTTTTAAACCGGCATTTTTCAGCGCACGCCAGGCAGCCGCTTCGGCCAGATCTGCCGTGCTCTCATCTTCACGACACCAGCGCCTTTCGCGAATGGTCAGGTTTTCCCGCAGCCAGGTGTCGACGTCTTCGCCGAGCAGCTCGTTAAAATACTGGTTGTTTAATACCCTTTCCGGCGCAACCATGCCGGTTGAAATTATTCGTGCGTTTCTTCTCATAACCTTTCCTATAAAACCAGCCCGCCGTCCACAGAAAGAACCGTTCCGGTCACAAAATCCGCTTCAGCCGAAGAAAGGTATGTGAAGGCGTCGGCGATATCTTCGGGTTTGCCCATGCGCTGCAGGGGTGTTTTTTCGGTCAGCATTTTAATGACTTTTTCAGGTACCGTAGATACCATTTCCGTCTGAATAAAACCGGGAGCCACTGCATTGACACGAATACCCATCCTGCCCAGTTCACGCGCCCAGGTTTTGGTCAAACCGATCACCCCGGCTTTTGAAGCCACATAATTGCTCTGGCCGAAATTGCCGTAGCTTGCCACGACCGAGGCCGTATTCACAATTACTCCGCCCCCCTGTTCCACCATCACCGCAGCGACCGCCTGCCCGCAATTAAAAACCCCTTTCAGGTTTACAGCTATGACGGCATCCCATTGTGTTTCATCCATTTTCAGCAGCGTGGCGTCCCGGGTAATCCCGGCATTGTTAATCAGGACGTCTATTCTTCCGTATTTTTTCCTCAGCGTATCAACAGCCCGGCGAACTTCTGAAGAGTCGGCAACATTTACGGCAACAAACTCCAGCTTGTCTGCCGGATGCGCGCATTCCTTCAGAAGCGCTTTTCCGGCCTGCTCATTCACATCCCAGGCGCTGACGACGGCCCCTTCCTCCAGGAATTTTTTTACCGTTGCTTTGCCGATTCCGCCCGCGGCTCCGGTAACGACGGCTATTTTATTTTTCAGACGTTCCATAAAATCTCCCGAATCAATTTTAAACATTTGAAATTTTTCAAACGTAATTGCCAAAAAAACTATTTAGTTGCTTCCCATTCCTTTAAAAAACTTTCGTAGTGACGCATCATTAATGTATAAAAACGCTCCATTTCTTCAATGCGGTTTTTAAATGCACCGGCATTATCGGGCTTCAACTGTTTGATTTTCCGTTTGTATTTTTCAGCAAGCAACAGGTTACTATGCATGTGCTTCATGTGGTTACGGAAGGCCGTACCGAAAATATCCGGCAGGGCTTCGTAGTAGTCCTTACGGTCGCCGTGCACCCAAACCCGCTGAATCAGGTTGTGATCGCGCAGGCGGCGCATGATCTGGCTGACCGGCCCTTTGCTCATACCCAGCTCTTCGGCAATCTGGTCAAGACTGATGGGCTCGCCTTTACACAACAATAGACCGACAATACGGCCCATCAGACGCGGTAAGCCGAAGGTTACGTAAGCTTCGCCGTAATCCTGAATGAATTCATTCTTAATGGGGGTGGATTCCATAATTTTTCTTATGATATGTTTGGAACGTTTCAAATATAAAATATGCAATGGCGCATTGCAACCTTTTTTCTTCCACATTTCCAAAAAAAATTTGGCTTACCGAAACTTTCTCATTAAACTACGTACAAGCAACTGACTGATAGTCAGTATTTTATACTCAGACCATTAATCATAACGGAGTTAAGAGAGGAACCATGGGAATTGCCGAACGGAAAGAGCGGGAACGGTTGCGGCGCCGTGAAGAAATCATCGACGCTGCGGAAAAAGTTTTTTTTGACAAGGGGGTGGAAAAAGCCACCATGGATGATGTCGCCGAAGCGGCTGAACTGAGCAAAGGCACCCTTTACCTTTATTTCAAATCCAAACAGGACCTGTACCTGGCCATCCATTGGCGCGGCACGCAGATTCTGAAAAAAATGTTCGCGGATGCCGTGGCGCATCATCAGCGCGGGCTGGATAAGGTACGCGCCGTCGGTGACGCCTACTTCGCCTATTACAAAAAGTATCCCGATTATTTCAATGCCATGCTGCATTACGAATCACACGGATTCGATCTGTCCGATCCCGAATCGCCGGCCTGCCTCTGTGCCATGGAAGGCATGGAAGTGCTGAATATCCTGGTCGACGCCATTCAAAGAGGAATTGACGACGGCAGCATCCGTCCCGATACCGATCCCCTGAAAACAGCGCTGGTTCTGTGGGCGCAATCAACCGGGATTATTCAGACCATTGCCACCAAAGGTGCCGATATTCTGGCGTCGCGAGGGGTCGATCCGGCAAGTATCGTCGAATACTCCTATGACATGGTCGCCCGGGCGCTCGGGAACAAATGATTCTTTTTAATAACTGTTTATGGAAATTTCGAATACGAATAAACACCTAACACCTGTTTAAGGGGCAAATAAATGTTTAAAAAATTATTACTCGTTTTTCTGCTTGTTTTTCCGGTTTCAGCACGGGAGAGCGATCCGCTGGTGAAGTATATCAGGGAGGGCTTGCAAAATAATCTGGCTTTGCAACAGAAAGAATTTTCTTTGCAGCAGAGCCTTTCCGCACTGAAGGAAGCCCGCGGCATGTTCCTGCCCTCTCTTGCGATTAACGCCCGCTATACCCGCGCCGGCGGCGGACGGGATATCATTTTCCCCGTGGGCGACCTGTTAAATCCAGTTTATCAGTCCATTAATCAAATACTGACCTCACTGGGACAATCCCCGCGACCGTTTCCGACGTTAAAAAACGAAGTCATTCCGTTTTTGCGTGAAGAAGAGCACGACACCAGACTGACGCTGATCCAGCCCCTGTTTCAGCCGGCGCTTTATCACAATTACCGCATCCGCGACCGGCTCAGTAAGGTTAAACAGGCGGAACGCGACGCTTTTGCACGGCAGCTGGTGGCGGATATCAAATCGGCATATTTCACTCATTTGAAGACACTGCAAATCCGGCAGTTGCTGAACGACACCGAAGCGCTGTTGCGTGAAAACCTGAGGATCAGCAAAAAACTGGCGGAAAACGGTCTGGCGACCCGTGATGTGCCGCTGCGCGCGCAGGCGGAATTTTCCGTACTGAAACAACAACAGGCAAACGCCGAGAAAAATGTTAAGATTTCAGCCGCCTGGTTCAACTTTCTGCTGAACCGGGCTCTGGATGCAACAATCGACACGATCGGCAACGGAACGGTTATTTCCCCGGCCGAAACCGATTTGCCGGCCGCACAACATCAGGCCCTGAAACTGCGCGAGGAATTGCGGCAAATGGATGACCTGATAGCCGCTGCAACCGGACAGGTATCCCTGGGTCGTAGCAAATATCTGCCTGGACTTGTTCTGGCGGCAAACTATGGATTCGAGGGGGAGAAATACAAATTCACGAAAAAGGACGATTACTGGCAGGCCAATCTGATTCTGAACTGGAATTTGTTCAACGGATTTCAGGATGAAGCCAAAGTAGAGCAGGCGCAACTGGCCGCCAGACAACTGGCCGCCCGGCGTGAGATTCTTAAAAAACAGATCGCCCTGCAGGTTCGCGAAGCATGGTACAGTCTGAAAGTAAGCGAAAAAAACTGGCTGGCAACACGCGAACAGCTGCGGGCGGAAAGCAAGGCCTTTGAAATTACCCGTAAAAAATTCGAGCAGGGCATGGCCCCGCAAATTGAATTTCTGGATGCCCGCAACCGACTGACCCGCTCTGCAATCGGTGAGATTGTAGCAAAATTTGATCATCGCATTGCACAGGCGACCATGGAAAGAGCCACCGCGGCCTTCAATCTTACAACAGAAAACAGTAATTAAATTTAAAGGAAAATAAAATGGTTCTTAAAAAGTTTAAACTTCTGTTACCGGCATTATCCGCGGTGCTGTTATTAAACGCCTGCACGGGGAATGCCCAGGAATCGAAAGCCGAAGTAACAACACCGGTGCGTGTTGTGAAGGTAACCCGTTCCACCGGTGCCAAAGCCGTCCACAGCAGCGGTATTCTGACCGCCGGTCGTCAGATGCGGCTGTCGTTTAAAATCGGCGGTATTGTCGCTGAATTAAATGCGGAAGAAGGTCAGACGGTACGTAAAGGGGCCGTACTGGCCCGATTGGATCAATCGGAAATTGAAGCCCGTTTCGCCCAGGCGCAAAGCGCCCTGGAAAAAGCCCGGCGTGATTACGAGCGGGTTAAAAATCTGTACGCCGACAGCGTAGCCACTCTGGAGCAATTACAGAATGCGGAAACCGGATTTCAGCTAGCCGGGGCAGACTACCGGGTGGCTGAATTTAATTTTCGGCATGCGACAATTACCGCTCCCGGCAACGGAAAAATTCTGCGCAGATTTGTCGAACGCAACGAACTGGTGGGTGCGGGCACACCTGTTTTTTATTTTGCCAGCAGTGAAGAGTTGTGGAAAGTACGCATGGGGGTCAGTGACCGGGACATTCTGCGTCTGCAGGTGGGAGATTCCGCCACGGTACGGTTCGACGCCTGGCCCGGACACACTTTCCCCGGCGTGGTCAGTGAAATTGCCGAAGGGGCGGATGCGCGCAGCGGCACGTTCGAAGTGGAAGTCACCCTTCCCCGGAGCCCGCTTCGGTTGATTTCCGGCTTTGTGGCAATGGTGGACATTTTCCCTTCGGTAAAGCAGGACTACTGGCTGGTACCGGCTTCTGCGCTTCTCGAAGCCGATCATGACAGCGGATATGTATTTACCCTTTCCGACGATGAAATCCATGTAAAAAAAACCAAAGTGTTGGTCAGCCATATCGCCGGCGAACAGTTCGCACTGAAAAGCGGTGTACGGGATGGACAAATAGTCGTTACCGATGGCGCGGCCTACCTGG
>JAJRVZ010000143.1 GCA_024277055.1 Calditrichota bacterium | reverse complement strand
CAGGTGATGTTAAATGTTTACCGCAAAAAAATACCGAGAACGGCGCGTGAACAATACCTGTCCGGCAGAAAAGTACCGGACAGCAGAATGAAAAAGGGGGACCTGGTTTTTTTCAGAGGTGTACGCGGCGGTGGAATAGATCATGTTGGTATTTTTCTAGGCAATGGAAAATTCGCTCATGCATCTGAAAGCCGGGGCGTGACAATCTCCGATCTTTCGGAAAAGTATTATTCAAAAAGATATATCGGCGCCTGTCGTTTTTGAAACCCGGAAAGGGGGGCGCATCGGCTCGTTCTTAGTCAGGGTATACGATTCGATTCTTGCCCCGATTCTGTATATTTATTACCGGCCCCATTTTGTTTCTTTCCCCTATAAATAACACTTGACAACAAGTTTAATCATGATTATAATACAATAAGCCTTGTTTGATTATCAAAAGATTTAATAAATATACACTAAAGCGAGTAAAATTAAGGTGCTGCAACCGCTGAACTGTGTCGATTTCAGGATCGTATGACGAGCAAATTGATAAGCGGATAATTAAAAATCCGGCAATTGACCATAACGGAAACCTAATAAATTAAAAGGGAGATAATTATGGCAGAGGAAAAAAAACAGGGCAATGGAGTATCTGAAGCTCAGATAGCAGTACACTGGAAAGAGGAGGAACTTTACCATCCCTCCAAAGAATTTATTGCACAAGCGAACATGACTGATGAAAAAATCCTGGAAAAATTCGGTAAGGATAATTTCCCGGAGTGTTTTAAAGATTATGCGGATATGCTGGATTGGTATGAACCGTGGAAAACAACTTTAGACTCTTCGAACCCGCCGTTTTTCAAATGGTTTGTTGGCGGCAATCTGAATGCCAGTTATAATTGTGTCGACCGTCATCTTGCCAAATATAAAAATAAAACGGCACTTCATTTTGTACCCGAACCTGAAGACGAACCGATTCAGCACATGACCTATCAGGAATTGTACAACCGGGTGAACGAATTTGCCGCCCTGCTGAAAGATTTTTGTGGATTGAAACGCGGTGACACGGTGACCCTGCATATGCCGATGATCCTCGAACTGCCTATCGTGATGCTGGCCTGCGCTCGTCTGGGGGTTATTCATTCACAGGTATTTTCTGGGTTTTCCGGAAAAGCCTGTGCCGACCGCATTGTCGATGCACGCAGCAAGGTGTTGATCACGGCAGATTCTTACTATCGCGGCGGAACTCTGCTGGACCATAAAGAGAAGGCCGATACCGCTGTTGCGGAAGCTGCCAAAGAAGGACAGACGGTAGAAAAAGTCCTGATTTTCCAAAGATATCCGGGAAAATATTCCAGTCCCACGCCACTTGTCGATGGGCGGGATGTCATTGTTAATGAAAAGATAAAAGAATTCCGCATGGCCCGCGTCGAACCGGAAAAACTGAATGCAGAAGATACACTGTTCCTGATGTACACTTCTGGTACGACCGGAAAACCCAAAGGCGCTCAGCATTCCATCGGCGGATATATGGCATACGTAACCGGAACTTCCAAATATATTCAGGATATCCATCCCGAAGATGTGTACTGGTGTATGGCCGATATCGGATGGATCACCGGTCATTCCTATATTGTTTACGGGCCGCTTGCCCTGGCTGCGTCTTCAGTGATATTTGAAGGGGTGCCGACTCATCCCGATGCAGGCCGACCCTGGCGCGTCGCCGAAGAGCTGGATGTCAATATCTTTCATACGTCACCGACAGCCATCAGGGCGCTGCGTCGTGTTGGCCCGGATGAACCGGCCAAGTATAATTACCATTTCAAACACATGACAACCGTGGGTGAACCGATCGAGCCGGAAGTCTGGCGCTGGTATTATAATGTCGTCGGTAAAAAAGAGGCGGTTATCGTGGATACCTGGTGGCAAACAGAGACCGGTGGTTTTTTATGTTCAACCATTCCGGCCATTCACCCGATGAAACCGGGGAGTGCCGGTCCCGGTATGCCGGGAATTTATCCGATTATTTTTGATGATGAAGGAAAGCCGCTACCGGCCGGTAGCGGAAAGGCCGGAAATATTTGCATCGAAAATCCCTGGCCGGGAAGAATGCTTACTATCTGGGGTGATGACCAGCGGTTCATAGATCAGTATTACAAACGATACTGCAAGGATCCCAACAGCAAGGACTGGCGGGACTGGCCCTATTTTGCCGGTGATGGCGCCGTTGAAGCACCGGACGGTTATTTCAGAATCCTGGGTCGCATTGATGATGTAATCAATGTTGCCGGTCACCGTCTTGGTACAAAGGAACTTGAATCCGCAGCACTTATGGTGGAAGAAATCGGCGAAGCGGCCGTTGTTCCCGTAGCGGATGCCGTTAAGGGTAAAATTCCACATATTTTCGTATCCTTAAAACCGGGGCTCAATCCAAGCAAAGAATTGGAACAGAAAGTGACCGATACCCTGGCCAGGGAAATTGGTCCAATTGCCAAACCGGGGCGGGTGTGGATTGTTCCCGATATGCCAAAAACGAGATCGGGGAAAATCATGCGCCGGGTACTTTCCGCTATTGCAAACGGGCAGGATACGGGCGACGTGACCACACTGGCAAATCCGCAGGTGGTCGCCGAAATTCAAAAAATGGCCAACTAAAAAAACGATTGTTCAAAGGTTCCATAACGGAGCCTTTTTTTTTTGCAAAAGAATGCTTTTCATCTGAAATTCCGATTCATTAAATTAAAAATATAACAAAGTTAAAGAATCCAATTTCACATTATGGTTTAAAGTGATGAAAATATGGATCGAAAAGAAACTGTAAAATAACTTCAGGACTACTATGTTTCGGATAATCGCCGAGGGGTTGAATTTCAGGGAAAACATTCTTTTAAAGAATGGAAAAGGGCTACTTCTGAGACCTGCGATGCCGGAAGACATCTCGCTGGTGGAATCTTTCATGTCCCGCCTTTCGGAGGAAAGTTTACGCATGCGTTTCATGGCTACCGTTTCGCAGGTACCACAGCAAATTATCGAAGATCTTTGTAACGGTGATTTTACTGAGAAAGGCTGTTTACTGGCGGTTGCTGGCGAAGGAGAAAAGCCGCAGGTTGTCGGGCTTGGGAATTATATCAGCACCGGTACGGGCAGAATTGCAGAGGTCGCATTTCTGATTGAAGATGCCTATCAGGGCCTGGGCATCAGTACGATTTTACTGGAACGACTTGCGGGAATTGCTGCGGCAAACGGATACATCGAATTTGAGGCTGAGGTTCTTCCTGAAAACCACCCGATGATCGGAGTATTCAAACACTCCGGATTCCGGATGCACCAGGCCTGGAGTTCCGATACCGTTCATATAGAATTGCCGGTCAGCGGGGCCTCCGCTTTATGGGAACGTGCCGCTCTGCGGGAAAGGATCGCCGTAGCGAATTCATTGGTTCCGTTACTTAGACCGAAAACGGTTGCTGTCATCGGCGCCTCCAGGGATCAATCATCGATCGGTAATATGGTGTTTCGAAATATGCTGACGGCCGGTTTTAAGGGAACTGTCTACCCGGTTAATCCGCAGGCCGATTCCATTAATGGTGTAAAAGCGTACGACGCTATTAAAAACCTGCCTGAGAAAATAGACCTTTCCGTTATTGCAGTTCCCGCGGATACCGTGTTAGAAGTGGCTGAAAAATCGATTCGTAAAGGTGCAAAAGCACTTGTGGTCGTCACGGCCGGTTTTGCGGAAGCAGGAGAAGAAGGTCGCCGGCGTCAGGAAAAGTTGATTTCCCTGACACAACAAAACGGAGTGCGTCTGCTTGGACCCAGTTGTCTCGGATTAATGAATACGAACCCGGCTGTCTGCCTGAATGCGAGCCTGGCACCCGAACTTGCCCCTGCCGGCGGGGCCGGCTTTTTCTCTCACTCGGCCGCCCTGGGATTGGTCATTCTTGAATATGCCATGGAATTGGGGATCGGTTTCAGTTCATTCATATCCGCAGGAAACAGAGCGGATGTTTCGGGTAACGATTTGTTGCAGTATTGGGAAGAAGACAACAATACAAAGATGGCAATTCTGTATCTGGAGATATTCCGAAATCCCAGAAAATTTGTTCGCATTGCCCGGCGGATGTCTTACAGGAAACCGATTTTGTCGGTGATAAGTGCCCACAGCTACGCCGGTAGACGAACCGCAGCAGCAAAAAGCGGTGGCAGGGCGGTGTCTGCGGTGGAAGAAAAAGCCCTGATGAAACAAACCGGAATTATTCTGGCCGAAACTCTCGAGGAACTGTTCGACGTTGCTCTTGTTCTGGAGCATCAGCCGCTACCGAACGGAAACCAGGTTGCGGTCATTGCCAATTCGGCAGGTATTGCAACAATTTTTGCCGACGCCTGCGAAGCCAACGGTCTGGAACTTGCCGGGCCGGGATTAATGAATCTTGGGGCATTTGCATCGGCGGCGGATTACGAACAGGCGGTATTAAAAGCCTATCAGAATGAAAAGGTTCATTCTTTGCTCATCGGGTTTGCATGTGTCGGAGATTGTAATCAGGATGATATAGCCGCGGCCATTCGGCGGGCGGTACACAGTATAGAAGAAACCCATCATATTGAAAAACCGGTATTGCTCTGCATGATGGGTGTCAAAGGAAGCATCACCCTTTTTCAGGAAGATAGTATCTACGATTCCGGCAGAATGTTTCCGGCGTTTCGGTTTCCGGAATCAGCACCGCGGGCACTCGCAAAAATTGTTCATTATGCGGAGTATCTCAAAAATCCTCCCGGTAAAATAGTATGGCATGATGACGTAAATGGAGACAACGCCCGGTTTGAGGTAAAAGCAATCCTGGATAACAGTAAATCCGAACACACGCTGGTTGAAATAAACCGGTCACAAATCACCTCAATATGTTCGCATTTTGGCATTACAATGGTAGAAAGCAAATCCGGCAGAGTATCCGCAACAGGTATTCATGTAAAAACCGATTCTTTGTTCGGCCCCCTGCTGTACATCGAACCCGCGCATGGAAACAGAATCGTAAGAATTACTCCGCTTACAGAACGGGACCTTGATGAAACGGTGGAAGAAATAGGCGGACAAGACCGGGCCATGAAGCAAGTTCTCGGCCGTGTTTCACAGATGATTGAAGAATTACCGTGGCTGTGGGAGTTGAAACTAACCGTCGTCGAGGGTGACGAAGCACGAATATTTTCCGATGTACTTATGGTGCTTAAACGAGGTGGCGCCGAACGTCCGGAATACTAGATGGAATTAATTCAATTAAGGTGTTCCGGGATTAAAATAATTTAAGAAACAAGTTTGGATTACTACATTTATAAATGGTTGACGGTATTTTTCTCAGGGTTTTACCTGTCAGAAGCTTTCCATCGAATTTCCGCAATGATCATTCCTGAAACGATTAATAATCCTCCGATCCAACCGCCGGTGCTTAGTGATTCTGCGGCGATCAGCCAGGCAAACAACGACGCGAAAACCGGTTCCATGGAGAATACCAGTGCCGTTCGTGTCGCGGTTGTGAATCGCTGCATTGCGGTTTGCATGAGAAATGTATAGATCGTTCCGAACAGGGCCAGATACAGCAACAGGAGCCAGATGTCGGTTTGCATTTCGGGAAGAGAGTCTCCGGAAAAAATCAGAAAGGCAATACTGAAAATTGAAGTTGTTACCAATTGTGCGGATGTCAGGAGATATATGTTATGTTTCGGGGCATATTTCCCGGTATAAATAACATGGAAACTTACCGTTAACGCACAAACCAGTACTAACAGGTCACCTTTATTTAATTCTGTCAGGTTACCGCCGGTGAGGAGATATAAGCCGATTACAGCCAGGGCAACGCCGAGCAGGGTCTCTTTTCTCGGGTGATCGCCGTAAAATAAAATCGAAAAAACAGCCACCAGAACGACATTCAATCCTGTAATAAAACCTGCATTGGATGCGCTCGTGAACTGAATGCCCCACATTTGGAAAAAATATGAAAAGAACAGCAGTACTCCGAGTACAAAACCATCTTTAACCAGCTGTACCGAAATCTCTTTTTTGAATCGCAATGAATAAAGCCCCAGAAACAGGGCTGCCATCGTCAAGCGAATTACCAGATACGGTAACAGGCTTATTTCTTTCAGCGCGAGTTTGGACAGAATGAATGTAGTTCCCCAGAATACAGTCACGGAAAGCAGTCCGAGATCAGCCATGTTTTTGGATAGTTGTTTTTGCAAGTATACCCCTGTTCCTGGAAAAAAGTAATATAAAAGATTCGCCGCAAATTATCATTTTTATATTCCAAAAGCCATTAATCGGCTGACCGCGACACTGAAATGGAAACAAAGTTTTCAATGAATCGAAATTATTAAATCCTGAAGTTTTCACTGGAACAAATAAGTATGGAATTTTATAATCTGGCTTTTTAAATTTTAAAAAGTGTTGGAAATGGATTGATTGATTTATAATAATTTACTATTTTACATAATTATAAAATCGTTAGCACACTTGAAAACAGAAAGAGCTGATTATGCCCACATCAAAACTTGCGCGCCAATCAAAAATCAAGGAAGTCATCTCGAATCTGGATGTTTCCAGTCAGGAAGAATTGTGTAATATTTTACGAGAAAATGGTTTTGAGACAACGCAGGCTACGTTATCCCGGGATTTGCATGAACTGGGAATTGTCCGGGTTCCGACCGAGCAGGGATTCAAATATGTTTTTCATCTGGAAGACACAGAGCAATCCCTGAAGCAAATTATCGGCATGGAAATTATCAATGTTTTACACAATGAATCTACAATTGTCGTCCGTACCATGCCCGGCAGGGCACAGGGGGTCGCACTTTATCTTGATCGCATGAAAAACAGCAGAATCATAGGTACGGTGGCGGGTGATGATTCCATAATAATCATTCCCGACAGCCATAAAAACATCGAAGAAATAATTAAAGCCATCAAAAGAATAATGGAATAGACGTATTAAATGAATCTTTCCTGATAAGTTTGCGTACATTCCGGCAAACCGATTGGGAGGAATTATGGAACTTTTTATTATACTATTTCTTTTTATTGGTGGCTGGATATTCTTTAAACTTCTTGGTGTTTTTTTTCATGTAGGTATCACTGTACTCAGTATTCCATTTATTGTCATCGGAACAATTCTTACTGTAATTCTCGGTGCTTTTTTCATTATTCAGGCCGGTATAATCGCCGGACTGGCAGGCATTCTTGTTATTCCCCTGGCCATTCTGTCGCCGCTTTTACCGGTGTTGCTGATCGTTGCCGGAATCATCTGGTTGTTGAGGCGGGTCTGAAATTTTACCTGCTGATGGTTTTATCTTAAAATTTGACCAATCTCTCCGACAATGACATTAAAATTAATTGGAGAGGATTATGGCAGATATTCAACGTATCCCTGAAGGTTTGATAAACTGGGAAGAAGGGTTAAACCGGGTTGGTGGCGACGAGGAATTCTTCCTCGAATTACTAACGGATCTTGTTGTACTTGGTGAAGAAAATATTTCCGATTTACACTCTGCGCTTACTGAGAACAATTCAGATGCAGTCATGCGTCTTGGTCATTCGCTGAAAGGCGCAGCTGCGAATCTGGGAGTACAGAGTATTTCCGATTATGCGTTTCAACTGGAAAAAAAAGGTAAAGAACAAAACCTTGATCTGGCCCTGGAATTAGTGGAACAGCTGGAAAAAAGACTGGATCAATTAAAATCTTTTCTGGAAAGCTGAACTGATAATCGATTTTAAAACAGAATGGATTTTAAGATTCCGTTTGCGATTTTTTATAAAATTCCTTCTTAAACTATTTAAATTTATCGTTTTTTATCAGATCGTTTCCGGTGGGGAAAATAATTTTTAAGCGTCCGTTAAATCTCCGAATTTAAAAGCAGAAACGTAATAAGCCCTGAAGATTACGAATTTGCCAATAAATAACAGGAGGTTACCAT
>JAJRVZ010000142.1 GCA_024277055.1 Calditrichota bacterium | reverse complement strand
CCGGCAGAAAGTACAGCCGAACCGCCGGCTTTGGCGATCACTTTACCGCCGAGACCCGGAATACGCATTTTCAATCCTTTTAAATCGGTGATGGAATTTATCTCGCGGTTAAACCAACCCCCCATCTGAACACCGGTGTTACCTGCGGGGAATGGAACAAGATTAAAGGGAGCATAGACTTCCTCCCACAGTTTCAACCCTCCGCCGCTCAGTATCCAGGCATTCATCTGCTGGCAATTCATACCGAACGGAACAGCTGCAAAAAATTGGGCTGCAGGAGCTTTACCCGCCCAGTAATAAGAAGCGCCATGTCCCATCTCGGCAACACCCTGGCTGACCGCATCGAAGGCTTCCAGGGCCGGAACAAGTTCGCCTCCGCCGTAAACCTGTATTTTTATCCTGCCCGCAGACATTTCCTCGATCCATTTGGCAATATTGTCAGCCCCTTCACCCAACACCGGGAAATGAGGTCCCCAGGTAGTAACCATTTTCCATTCATAGGTTTTACTGGAAATGATTCCCGGTGCACCTGCCGTCTTTTCATCATTGCGGCCGCAGGCGGATAACAGGAAAGTACCACCCAGCGCCGCTCCGGCTGCAGTCTTTTTGATAAACTCTCTGCGTTTCAGCATGATAAAAACCCTCCGTTAAATCGAATATGGAAATGATAACAGGTAAGAGGAAATTAATCAAGAAAATTTCCCCGATTTCCCTTCAATTATAAAAATAGAAGATTTTTTTTAATTTTGTTTTTATATTTGAACAGAAGCATCGTACTAACAGGAAAACAGCCTGTCACACCGGACTCGGATATTCAAATGAGAAAACCAGGGAGTAAAGAGCCGCATGATCGAAATTTTAATTATCATCGTATTGAGTTATTTAATCGGAAGTTTTCCGACCGCAATTCTTGCCGGTAAAATTTTAAAAAGAATCGATATCCGCGAACACGGCAGTGGTAATGCCGGAGCAACAAATGTTTTCAGAGTATTGGGATGGAAAGCCGGTGTAATCGTTTTGCTGGTAGATGTGTTCAAAGGATTTGCGGCCGTATGGTGGGTCGCCCCGCTGAGCAGCCTTTCACAAAACGCGGACGTTTATATCTGGTATCAGATTCTGGCGGGCGTCGCGGCCATTGCCGGCCATATCTGGACGATTTTTGGAGGGTTTCGCGGAGGCAAAGGGGTTGGGACCGGCGCCGGGGTGTTTTTAGGCCTTGCTCCTTTTCCCGTGGTACTTTGCTTTCTTGTTTTTATCGGTGTCGTCTGGAAAACGCGGTTTGTATCGCTTGGATCAATGATCGGCGCCTTTCTGCTGCCCATAATACTGGTGATCAGGCGATATGCGCTCGGCATTCCTGAACCGCTTCCTTTGATCGTTTTAAGTATAGTACTCGGCGGACTGATTATTCTCACCCATAAAGCAAATATCCAGCGATTAATAAACGGAACGGAAAACAAACTTTCTTTCGGTTCTAAGGAATAGGGGGATAATATGAAAATTGGTGTTCTCGGATCAGGCAGTTGGGGGACGACACTCGCCCTCGTGTTGAACGAAAACCGGCACGATGTCACCTGCTGGTCTTACAAGCAGGAAGTGATTGACGATATCAGCGAAAGTGGAGAAAACAGCCGGTTTTTACCGGGTGTTAAAATACCCGATTCCATGAATTATACAACAGATGCTGAAAGATGTATTTATGATGCTGAAGTTGTAATCGTTGCGGTTCCCTCGCAGGCAATTCGCGGCGTATTGGAATCTTTACCGAAAGAGGATAATGATAAACGCATCTGGGTCAGCGTGAGCAAGGGCATTGAAAACAAAACCCTGAAACGGGTCACGGAAGTTATCGGAGAAGTGAGAAAACTGCCGGGGGAACAGCTGGCTGTGTTTTCCGGGCCGAGTCACGCCGAGGAGGTCAGTCGTCATATTCCCACCACAATCGTTTCCGCAAGCACCAGTATTCAAACGGCAGAACTGGTGCAGACCATATTTACTACCCCCTATTTACGGGTTTACGCCAACCTCGATGTGATCGGTGTGGAACTCGGAGGGGCCTTAAAGAATGTAATAGCTGTGGCTGCGGGAATCTGTGATGGTGCCGGATTCGGGGATAACACCAAAGCAGCCTTAATCACCAGGGCTCTGGTGGAAATGAACCGGTTGGGGGTAAAGATGGGTGCCCAGGCGAATACTTTTGCCGGTCTCTCCGGTATGGGCGACCTGATCGTAACCTGCATGAGCAAACATTCGCGCAACAGGCATGTGGGCGAGCAGATAGGAAAAGGACGCAGTCTGCAGGAAATACTCGATGATATGGTGATGGTTGCCGAAGGAGTTCGGACGACCGAGTCGGTTCATTTCCTGGCGGAGCGTGAAAAGGTTGAAATGCCGATCAGCGAACAGGTTTATAAAGCCCTGTTCGAAGGCAAGGCTCCCATTGAAGCCGTGCGGGATTTGATGACAAGGGAATCAAAAACCGAAGATTGGGGATAAACCATGATTAAATCGCTTTTATTAGCCGTCGACGGATCGGCTTATACGGAAGCGGTGCTCAGTTACGGGGAATTTCTCGCAAATGCCTTCAACGCCGATCTAAGAATCGTTTCAATCGTGGATGTGAGATTCTATGAATGGGTGGTTCACACCGGGGGAGAGAGCTACATGCCGGTCATTCCTTCCAGTTTATTTCAGGATGAATCTCAAAAATTTCTCAGCGAACGAGCAGACGCGGTATTAAAAAATGCGAACCAAAGATTTAAAGGAAGCAACCTGAAATTCGAATGCGAACGTATTGAGGGTTCACCGGCTGAATCGATTTGCGATCTCTCGCGGCAGGTCGATATGGTAATTATGGGTACCAGAGGCGATTATGCCCGCTGGGCGGATAAGATGCTCGGCTCGACACTGGAACCGGTATCAAGACAATGCAGCTCGCCTTTGCTGATTGTTGAAACGAAATATTTCCCCTTCAAATCGATACTTTGTGCATACGATGCAACGGAATACAGTAATCGCGCTTTAAAACTTGCAGTGAATATGGCGGAACAGATGGACGTTGAACTGGAAGTTATGAATGTTAATGACGACAACGACAGACGAGAGCAGGTATTGGGAGAGGCCAGAAAGTACTGTGAACATTATGCCATTGATGTTCAATTCCGTCATGAAACGGGTAATGCTGCAGAAGTAATTGCCGAAGCTTCACACAATACTGCAGACCCCGCGCTGCTGGTAATGGGCGCCTATGGTCATTCAAAAATACGTGAAGCAATACTAGGCAGCGTGACGGTTCAGGTGATGCGCAGCGCTGCAAAACCGATTCTTCTTGCAAGATAAGGTAGCAATAAAGCCGGCCGGTTTTTTATGAAAGCAATTTGCATTCGATTACAATGCATTATATCACACTTTCTTTCCCCAATCGTTACAAAATTAGCATTTAATAATTTGTCAGGAATCGAACAATTGAAAAACAGGAATATATCAGGAGGATGGCATGTCAGGAAAAATAATTACGCTCACCCGGCATATCATTGAAGAACAGAGGAGGTTTCCGGAGGCAACCGGCGAATTCACGGATTTGATGAATGATATAGCTTTTGCGGCGAAGCTGATATCCTATCACACCAATAAGGCAGGTCTGCTGGGAGTGCTTGGAGAGACAGGTACAATAAATGTACAGGGAGAAGTCGTAAAAAAACTGGATATATTTGCAAATGAAACCATGGTAAAGGCTCTGGACCACGGGGGAAACTTATGCGTAATGGCTTCTGAAGAAGAAGAGGATATAATACCGATTCCCGAAGAGTATCCCTACGGCAAATATGTTTGCATGTTCGATCCGCTGGATGGGTCTTCAAATATTGACGCCAATGTGAGCGTTGGAACCATATTTTCCATATACAGGAGAATAACACCGGACGGCACACCGGGCACGCTCGAAGATTGTCTGCAACCGGGATATAAACAGGTGTGTGCCGGATATGTGGTTTACGGTTCGAGCACCATGATGGTTTTTACGACCGGAAACGGAGTGCATGGATTTACCCTGGATCCAAGCTATGGAGAATTTGTCTTATCTCATCCTAATATTCGTATCCCTGAAAAGGCAAAGATTTACAGCGTAAATGAGAGTAATTTTGATTACTGGAACGAAAATATCAAAAAATATATTCGTTATGTAAAGGCAACGGATAAAGAAACCAATCGACCGCTGAATTCCCGCTACATAGGTTCGCTTGTTTCCGACTTTCATCGCAACCTGCTGTACGGCGGTATCTTTTTATATCCGGCCAGTTCGAAGGCCCCTGAGGGTAAGCTGCGGCTGTTGTATGAAGCAAATCCGCTGGCCATGATTGTGGAACACGCCGGCGGTAAGGCCAGCAATGGTCATAAGGATATTCTGCAGATCGTTCCCGAAAAATTGCATCAAAGAGTTCCATTGTTCATTGGCAGTAAATATGATGTCGAGATGGTGGAGGATTTCATGCAGGGTAAAAGAGGATAAAGCTTCATTAAACAATAATATGAATTGCTTGCAGATTTTATCCCATATCGCTAAATTGCACAGACCCATGAATTGAATTCAAGCGAAAACGGAGAGAGACAGGCAAATGGTGGATAAGGTTTATATTTCCGAAACAGGTGATTACGAAGGTCGGGAAGTGTTGCTGGAAGGGTGGCTGTATAATAAACGTTCAAGCGGAAAACTGCGGTTTCTACTGGTGCGGGACGGCACGGATATTATTCAGTGTGTTGTATTCAAAGGTGATGTGACTGAGCAAACCTTTGAAATTGCCGATAAAATTCAACAGGAAGCTTCCTGTCGTATTATCGGCACGGTGAAAAAAGATGACCGTTCACCGCTTGGATATGAACTACAGGTGAAAGAGATGGAGATCATCGCTTCATCGGAAGATTATCCCATCACGAAAAAAGAACACGGTGTGGATTTCTTGATGGATCACAGACATTTATGGCTGCGTTCAACACGGCAACATGCCATTTTGAGAATACGTCATGAAATCATTCGTGCCGCACGTGAATTTTTCGACCGGCGTGATTTCGTTCTTATCGATACACCAATCTTCACTCCCAATGCCGCTGAGGGCACCACCAATCTATTCGAAACCGATTATTTCGGCTCCCCCGCGTACCTGACACAGTCCGGCCAGTTATACGGCGAAGCCGCCGCCATGGCTTTTGGAAAAATATACTGTTTCGGTCCGACTTTCAGGGCGGAAAAATCCAAAACCAGGCGTCACCTGACCGAGTTCTGGATGATCGAACCGGAAGTGGCTTTTAATGATCTGAATGATAATATGGTGCTGGCGGAGGAATTTGTTACGCATATCGTTAAAAGCGTACTTAAAAACCGCAAACGTGAACTCGATAAACTGGAACGGGACACTACGCTTCTTGAAAAAGTTGAGCCGCCCTTTCCGCGCCTGCATTATAAAAAGGCTGCAGAAATTCTGAAAAACTGTGAAGAGGATTTCACCTTCGGAGATGATTTCGGTGCGCCGCACGAAACATTAATCGGTGAAAAATACGAAAAGCCGGTCATGATCCATCACTATCCTGCCGGAGTAAAAGCCTTTTACATGAAACGCGATCCGGAGGAGCCGGAGTTCGCGCTGGCGGTTGACATGATCGCTCCGGAAGGATACGGTGAAATCATCGGTGGTTCCCAGCGTGAAGATGATCATGACGTATTGCTAGGAAGAATTCGGGAGCATAATTTACCGGAAGAAGCCTTTCAGTGGTATCTTGACCTGCGCAAATACGGTTCCGTTCCTCATTCGGGCTTCGGGTTGGGAATTGAAAGAACCGTCAGCTGGATATGCGGATTGAAGCATGTTCGGGAAACCATACCGTTTCCGAGGTTGATGCAGCGCATTTATCCTTAATAGGGGAAGAGCGTGCCGGAAAAGCCGTTGATCGCCGTAATCGGTGCAGGCTCATGTTCAAATGAAATCTATCAGCTGGCATATGAAACCGGCAGGGAGCTGGCTGCGGCAGAATACGATATCATTTGCGGCGGGCTGGGCGGAGTGATGGAGGCCGTGTGCAAAGGCGCTTACGAGAATCACGGCGGTACGATCGGAATTTTACCGGGTGAAAAGACAAACGAAGCGAATCCGTGGGTGAAAACGGCGATAGCCACCGGAATGGGCATTGGCCGAAATGTGATAATAATACGCAGTGCCGATGCTGTTGTCGCCATCGACGGTAGATACGGTACCTTATCGGAAATTG
>JAJRVZ010000141.1 GCA_024277055.1 Calditrichota bacterium | reverse complement strand
TATGCTCCCGGTCAGCACGGTGTATCGCAACGAACGAAGCTGTCCGAGTATGGCATTCAGTTGCGAGAAAAACAAAAAGTACGCCGCATCTATGGTATTTTGGAAAAGCAATTCCGGAATTATTTCCACAAGGCGGATCGCATGAAAGGTGTAACCGGTGAAAACCTTCTGCAAATCCTCGAAAGCCGTCTGGATAATACCGTATACCGTATGGGTTTTGCCGGCTCGCGGAGTCAGGCACGACAGTTAATTCGTCACCGCCATTTTATGGTAAACGGACGCTTGGTGGATATACCTTCGTATCTGCTGCGCCCCGGTGATGTTGTTGAAGTAAAAGAAAAGAGCAAGAGATTGCTCACGATTCACGATTCCATGCGCAAGATCAAGGATGAGGAAATGTATCCCTGGTTGCGTCTGGATAAAGCTAAATTGCAGGGGGAATTCCTGGATAAACCGGGCCGTGATGATATCCCGGTTCAGGTTCAGGAAAACCTGATTGTTGAATTGTATTCCAAATAACGAATAAAGCAAAAGGTATTTTGCATGAGTTGGACAAATTTACAAATGCCCGAACGTATCGAATTGGATGA
Source organism: Calditrichota bacterium (assembly GCA_024277055.1). Lineage (GTDB taxonomy): Bacteria > Calditrichota > Calditrichia > JAJRVZ01 > JAJRVZ01 > JAJRVZ01. The sequence goes on along the minus strand of JAJRVZ010000141.1, from coordinate 7,058 downwards.
TTCCGATTTTTCAGATTCGTTCGGACGGTTCGTCGTACAGCCGCTCGAAAAGGGTTTTGGCGTTACGATCGGTAACATGTTTCGTCGCGTACTGCTCTCATCGATGCAGGGTGCGGCTTTCACCGCTATCCGCATAGATGGCATTCAGCACGAGTTTACAACGATTAAAGGCGTGCTGGAAGATGTATCTGAAATCATCCTGAATTTGAAACAGGTAAACCTGAAACTCCTTAACAAACGGGTTGAAAAAGTATCGTTGCATCTGAAAGGTCCCGGTGAATTTACTGCCGGAGATATTCAAAATGCTTCAGCCGATTTCGAGATACTTAATCCTGAACAGCATCTTGCGACGCTTAATAAGGAAGCGGATTTTGAAGTCGAACTGCATATCGGGCGCGGGAGAGGCTATATCCCGGCAGAAGAAAATAAAGTTACGGATCAACCAATTGGATTGATCCCCATCGATGCTATCTTCTCGCCGATTAAAAATGTACGCTATCTCGTTGAAAACACCCGAGTCGGACAGCGAACGGATTTCGAAAAACTGATTCTGGAAATCCACACCGACGGCAGTATCACTCCGGATGATGCGCTGACCTATGCCGGTAAAATATTACGCGATCACATTCAACTGTTCATCAATTTTGATATCGAACCGGAAGAAGAGGAACAGGATGAAGTTGATGAGGAAATGTTGCGCATCAAAAAACTGCTCAAAATGAGTGTTGATGAACTGGAACTTTCCGTTCGTTCGCATAACTGCCTCAAAGCCGCCAATATCAAGAATATCGGCGACCTGGTCCGGCGCGATGAGCAGGAGATGCTTCGTTTCAGAAATTTCGGCCGCAAATCTCTCACGGAACTGAACAAGATTCTTGAGGAACGTGGTTTGCATTTTGGAATGAATATTGAAAAATACATGAAAACAGAAGAGAAATAACTCTTTCGCTAAGTTGAGGTTGTAATCATGCGACACAGAAAAAAAGGTAGAAAACTCGGCAGAACTGCCAGCCATAAAAAAGCTCTTTTACGCAACCTTGCAGCTGAAATTATAGAGCATAAAGAAATCCGTACAACGGTGGCCAAGGCAAAGGAAATGCGCTCTACGATGGACCGGCTGATCACCTATGCAAAAAAGGGTGAATTACATCATCGCCGCCTGGCTTTCGCGTTTCTGCGCAACAAAACAGCCGTTCACACGCTTTTTGAAGAGATCGGACCGGCATTCAACGAACGCAGCGGCGGGTATTCCCGGGTATTACGTCTGGGACAGCGCAAAGGCGACGGAGCGGAAATTGCCCTTTTTCAATTGGTCGGTTTTGAAAAACTCGGCGAAGTGGGCAAACCCACGACCCGGAAGAAAAAGGCCAAAAAGAGCAAAGCGGAAACCGCAGGCACATCCACCGCCGAAAAGGTAAAAGAGCAAACGGCTGATGAATCTGAAACCGCCGGGGATAAGAAACCGGAAGAATTAGAAACAGCGGCGGAAGTGGCTACCGCCGGGCAGTCTGCGGAAAAGAATTCCGAAGCCGAAACGGAAACGGCTGAATCTCAGAAAGATAAGAAGCCGGCCGCAGAGACGGCACCGGCCGATGAAGAGAAAGCAGAAGTCGAACCAGAGCGGGATGAGAAAAAAGATAAAAAAGAATAGATTTAAAGCGGTTGATTTTTCAACCGCTTTTTTTTTAACACTCTGAATAATTCCACTTGAAAATTCCGACTAAACTTCAATAAAAACAAATAGAAAGTATACCTTGATAATCTGATACGTGTTTTATATATTCGATAAAAACAGCGAGACGGGTATCAGTAAATGCGATTCCTGCCATATTTTCTAACTATCCTGATTTTTATATCCGCCCTGCAGGCACAACCTCCGGATAAGCGTGCCCTGTGGGTGGTACGTGACGCTCTTGTGAGTGAAGCGGAAATAAACAAGGTTATTTCGACTGCGGTCATCAGTGGAATGACGGATATTTTTGTTCAGGTCCGGGCGTTGGGATACACCTGGTACCGCAGCCATCAGGAACCCGCAGCTCCCCAAATAACAGGGCAAGAATTCGATCCTCTTTATACCGTAATAGAAAAAGCCCATCGCTATAATATAAAAGTACATGCCTGGGTTAATATGTTTTATATCTGGACAGGCACCGATGCACCGCCTGAAATTAATCATTTGTTTAACCGTGCACCGCATCTCCTGCTACGCAGTGCTCTTTCCGATGAAAATTCTCCGCCGGATATAAAGGAACTGTATGAACAGGGATTTACCGGTTATTTCATCGATCCGGCCGTTGAGCAGGTTAGAAAATACCATCTGAACCTTATTTATGAAATCATTGACCAATATCAGGTTAATGGAATTCATCTTGATTACTTTCGTTATCCCGACTACAAATACTCAATCAGTCCCGCAACGCGTGAATCTTTCAGAAATAAATATTCGTTTGACCCGGTCAGTATTTACGCCGATCCGGAAGCATACGCAAAAAAATACGGAATAACCTCATTTCTTGACAAAGATGCCCTGTACAGGAATGAATGCACGGCCCGGCTTGGTCTTTATCTCGAAAGAATAAAAAACCATATTGAAGAAACAAAACCCGATCTGAAACTTTCCGTTGCCGTCAAGGCGGATGTAGCTACTGCAAAAGTAAAATACCTGCAAAACTGGGCGGAATGGTTGCGGGAAGATCTTATCGATTTTGCCGTTATGATGAATTACGCCCCCGAATGGGAGCCATTCACGGAAAGGCTGAAGAACAATCTGGTAAACGGTCTGGAACAACGCATTATTGTCGGGGTATCTACCTATAATCAGAAAGCACGGGCGGTTCGCAGAAAACTGGCATATCTGTCGGAAAGTGACTATGCGGGTTTCGCCTTGTTTTCTTACAATCATCTTGTAAAAGATGAACGGTATTTTAATGAATTACAACTATTCAACGGTTCTGGAGGGAATCATGGCTTATGAAGTTCGCGCTCCGCGCGGCAATAAGTTAACGTGCAGGGGATGGCATCAGGAAGCTGCCATGCGCATGCTGATGAACAATCTCGACCCGGAGGTAGCAGAGGATCCGGAAAACCTGGTCGTGTACGGCGGGTCCGGGAAAGCTGCACGCAACTGGGAGGCATTTGAAGCCATCGTTAAAGCATTAAAGGAACTTGAAAATGATGAAACACTGCTGGTACAATCCGGAAAACCGGTAGGGATCGTAAAAACACATCACTATTCTCCGCGTGTCTTAATTGCCAATTCCAATATCGTACCGGCCTGGGCGACCTGGGAAAAATTCAGAGAACTGGATAAAAAAGGGTTAATCATGTACGGCCAGATGACGGCCGGCAGCTGGATTTACATCGGTACACAGGGAATTTTGCAGGGCACGTACGAAACATTCGCCGCACTTGCGGATAAATTACCGTCCGGTGATCTTTCCGGAAAATTCGTGCTGACAGCCGGATTGGGTGGAATGGGTGGCGCTCAACCACTGGCCGTCACAATGAACGGCGGTGTTGCACTGGTCGTTGAAGTTGATAAAACACGTATCGAACGACGTATCAAAACACACTATCTGGATGACTGGACGGAAAATCTGGATGAAGCCATGGGACGGGTGCGCAAGGCCTGCGAGGAAAAAAGACCCTATTCACTTGGTTTGCTGGGAAATGCTGCCGATATATTACCTGAGATGGTGCGCAGAAATATTATACCGGATATTGTCACCGATCAGACTTCAGCACACGATGAATTGAACGGATATATTCCCAATGGAATGAGTTTTGAAGCATCCCTGGAGCTTAGAAAAACCGATCCGGAAAAATATATGGCGGCATCGTTAAAAGCGATGGGAGAACATTGCCGGGCAATTCTGGCAATGCAGGAACGTGGGGCTGAAGCGTTTGATTACGGTAATAATCTGCGTGCACAGGCGGAGAAAGCGGGGGTTAAGAATGCCTTCGATTATCCGGGATTTGTTCCTGCTTACATTCGTCCGCTTTTTTGTGAAGGAAAAGGACCGTATCGCTGGGTTGCGTTGTCGGGTGATGAAAACGATATTTATCGAACCGATGAACTGGTTGAAGAAATGTTTCCTGAAAACAAGGCCTTGATTCGCTGGATAAAAATGGCGAGGGAAAAAGTGGATTTTCAGGGGCTGCCCTCCCGTATTTGCTGGCTTGGATACGGCGAACGAAACCGATTCGGAGTGGCGATGAACAGGCTGGTTCGTGAAGGTGCGCTGAAAGCCCCGGTCGTTATCGGAAGGGATCATCTGGATACGGGAAGTGTGGCTTCACCGAATCGCGAGACGGAAGGGATGAAGGACGGCAGCGATGTGATCAGCGACTGGCCTCTTCTGAACGGGTTCGTGAATGTGGCTTCCGGGGCTTCGTGGGTTTCTTTTCATCATGGGGGAGGTGTTGGAATCGGCTATTCACAACATGCCGGACAGGTGATCGTCGCAGACGGCACCGAAGAAATGGATATTCGCCTGGACCGGGTACTGACCAATGATCCGGGAATGGGTATCTTTCGTCATGTTGATGCCGGTTATGAGCAGGCAATAGCGTTCGCCAAAAAACATGGTGTTAAAATTCCGACGATGCAGGAGTAATGAAAAAAGTAGATGGGTGAAATAATTGCAGTCGCCAGTCAAAAGGGTGGTGTCGGAAAAACTACGACGGCCATCAATCTGAGTGCCAGTTTAGCAATACTGGAAAAACGCGTTTTGCTGATTGATATGGACCCTCAGGGCAGCGTGGCTGCATCCTTTCAGCTGAATGAATCGCAAATCAAGTACGGAATGTATCAGGTATTTACAAATAATCTTCCTTTGATCGAAGCATTTACGGACATCGGCCTGGAGTATCTCGATATCGTTCCGGCCAATGTCAAGAATGAAGCCGAGGAAATGGAAATGTTCAGGCAGGCCATGGATTTTACCCATTTGAAGCAGGTACTCGAACCGTTCAAAAAGGTGTACGATTTTATATTTATTGATTGTCCGCCAAGCCTCGGCAGCCTGACAATCAACGCCATAACTGCAGCGGATTCGCTGCTGGTACCGGTTCAACCTGAATATTACTCGCTGAAAGCCCTGGGAAAATTTATTCGTTCCATTAAAAACATCAGCAAAAAATATAATTCCGGTTTGGAGTTTAAGGGCTTTTTAATTACTATGTACGACAAAAGGATAAAAAAGAGTAAAGAAATAGCGCGAGAACTCCGATATAGTTTTAAAAAAATAGTATTTGATACCGTAATTCCAAGAAATTCAAAGGTTTCCGAATCACCAAGTGTTGGAAAACCCGTCGCACTGTTTGATATTACATCACCCGGTGCAATCGGTTATTTACAATTAGCTGAAGAATTGTTAAACTCCGGTACCAACCATCGATAATTTTGAAAGGGGCAACCGTGAAAACTGTTTTTAAACGATCTGAAGAGATCGAAGATAAAATTAAAAATATTAAGTTACCCTACCTCGAATGGAAGGTTTTGTTTGTAATCGGTGAAAATACGACGTTGAGTGAAATTGAAGAAATAACCGGAGCCGATGCAAATGAAATTCAACAGGCATTGAGCAAGCTGGAAGAGAAGGGTTTGATAAGCGAAGCCGCGGTATCCGAAGAAACAATAAGCGAAACGGAAACTTCCGGGGCAGAGGAATCAACTGTTGTCAGCATGCCTGAATCGCTGATGGATGCCGAAGAAGATAAAATCGAAGTTCCCGATGAGGGAATTGTAAACGGTGAAACCGTCGAAGCTGCTCCCGCTTTTGAGGAGGATGAGACGGATACAGACCGTGAAGCGGAGCAGGCCGAAAGCGATGAGTTTTCCGCCGGGCAAACCGGCTCGGAATTGCCGCGGGAAGAAGAACCCGCCGGTTTGGAAGCCGTTGAAGAGGAAGAAGAAAAGGATGCCTTGTCGGAATTATTGTCGGAGGACGCAGGCGAAGCGGAGTCTGATAAAACCGAAGCCGCGGATGAACAAAAGGAAGCGGCCGAAGAAAGCGGGGGCGCTGAAGCGGATAGTATGACCGATTTTCTGCAGGAACTCAACGGGCTGACCAGCGAAGAAAAACCGGTAGTTGAGCCACCGGGAAAGACGGAAGAAGCAGCGATTTCGTCTGCAACCGAGGAACTGATGGAGGTGGCGGAAGAACCGGAGGCGGAAGCGGTTCCGGATGAAATAACCGCCGAAGAACAGAAACAGACAAGTGATTCCGGCCATGAGGTGGAAGAAATTGTTACCGACGGTTCGGCAAAGCGTATTCTGGTTATCGATGACAGTATCGTGATTCGTAAAATGGTTGAAATAGCACTCGAAGAAGAGGACTACGAGATTCTGTCCGTCGTAAGCGGTAAAGCAGGCCTTGAAATGATTGATGAAAAGGATCCGGGATTGGTAATCGTTGATTTGATGTTGCCGGACATGAGCGGGGTCGATGTATTGAAGGCGGTAAAATCAGCGAAAGACATACCGGTTATTATGCTGTCGGGAAAAGACACCCCGCAATCAATAGAGACGGCACGCAATGAAGGTGCGGATGATTTTCTACCGAAACCGTTCAAGGACGAAGAACTGGTCCAAAAAGTAAAAAGCCTGTTTTCCTGAGCAATCAGGCACTGATTATCGGGAGAGATGGATTGAATCACACAGTAACCGAACTCAACACTGATAATGTACGGGTACGATCCAGCCGGTACTCAGTTTTTTCAATTTCGGATACCCTTTTCGGAATCGAAATTCTGGCTGTGAAAGAGGTTCTTCCCTTACCACAGTATACGCGTCTGCCAAATGTAGCAGCGTATATTCTGGGGGTTTTCAATCTGCGCGGAATGATACTTCCGCTGGTTGATATTCGTTATATATTGGGAATCAGGCCAAAACCGGCGGAATCCAGCGACATGATTCTGCTGATTGAGCAGGGAAGAACCCGTATCGGGATCATCGTGGAACGGGTGCTGGACATTGTAAATGTCGACGAGTCACGAATAGAACTGCCCACACGAAACCTTTCACCCCTTTTTGGCAATTATGTGGGCGGGATATA
>JAJRVZ010000140.1 GCA_024277055.1 Calditrichota bacterium | reverse complement strand
CAAACTGGTGGTTTTTGCCAATGCCGTCTAGGATAATCCCTTTGTGGCCGGCGCCTTTCACGGCGTGTCGGAGCCGGATGTGGTGATCAATGTCGGTATCAGCGGACCGGGCGTGGTTTTGCGCGCCGTTCGTGAAGTGCCGCATGCCGATTTCGTGCATCTCAGCGAACAGATTAAACGAACCGCTTTCAAAATCACCCGCGCCGGTGAACTGGTCGGCAGGCTGGTGGCGGAAAAACAGGATGTACCGTTCGGAATCGTCGATATTTCACTGGCCCCTACCGCCGATCCCGGCGACAGCGTTGGTGACATCCTGAAAGCCATGGGACTGGAAGATGTGGGTGCCGCCGGTACTACGGCTGCCCTGGCCCTGCTGAACGACGCCGTAAAAAAAGGCGGTATGATGGCGTCTTCCTATGTCGGCGGCATGAGCGGCGCGTTCATCCCGGTCAGCGAAGACGATGCCATGATCAAAGCCGTGGAAAAAGGTCATCTTACCATCGAGAAACTGGAAGCCATGACCTGTGTGTGCAGTGTGGGACTGGATATGCTGGCCGTTCCCGGCAACACGCCTGCAACTGTTCTTTCGGGTATTCTGGCGGATGAATGCGCCATCGGCATTGTCAATAATAAAACAACCGCACTGCGTATCATTCCCGTGCCCGGCAAAGATGTCGGAGATACGGCCGAATACGGCGGACTGCTGGGGCGCGCCCCGGTGATGCCGGTTTCAACGCTGAACAATTCGGCCCTGATCAACCGCGGCGGAAGGTTCCCGGCGACGACGAGAGGGATTTCGAATTAGCAAAGATAAAAGAAAAATGATTAATGAAAAATGATGAACGATAAAAGATGAAGGTTTTATGTGTGAGGATAACGGTTTACAGATTCCAGCGTGGGATTGAATTCGATTTTACGGATCAGGATTTATTAAATTGAAAGTATTCAACAATCATGGCAAAAAATAAAAAGATTCGGATTGCGCTGGCGCAGATTGCACCCAAACTGGGTGTTGTGGATGATAATCTTGAAAAACATCTGGAGTATATCGAGCGGGCAAAGAAAGAAAAAGCGGATATGATTGTTTTTCCGGAATTGTCGCTGACCGGTTATTCGCTGAAAGACGCCGTGTATGATGTGGCGCTGCAGGTCGACGATCCCAAACTGAAACCGCTGTACGAAGCCAGTTACGATATCGCCGTCATTTTCGGTATGGTAGAACTGACCCGTAATTTTGAAGCCAAAAATACCAATCTGTTTCTTGAAAAAGGAAAAATGATCGCCCGCCACCGTAAGGTTTACCTGCCTACCTACGGGGTGTTCGAAGAAAAACGTTATTTCACCCCGGGTAACCGTTTCCGTGCTTTCGACAGTAAACTGGGCCGTTTCGGCATGCTGATCTGTGAAGACATGTGGCATCCGTCTTCAACGATGATCCTGGCACAGGACGGCGCACTGGCCATATTTGTAAGTTCGGCCGGGCTGCTGCGCGGTGTGCAGGCCAGCGGAAAACCGGATAATATCGTAGCCTGGGAAAATCTGAACCGCGCCAGCGCCCACAATTTTACCAGCTATTTTATTTATGTTAACCGTGTCGGCAGCGAGGACGGACTGATGTTCTGGGGCGGTTCGGAGATCATCGATCCGCACGGCAAGGAAGTGGTAAAAGCGCCGTATATGGAAGAATGCCTCGTCTGCGCCGATATTGACTGGCTGAAAATAAAACATGCGCGCATTCATACGACGCTGCTCAGCGACGAGCGACTGGATATCGTGGTTGAGGAACTGCAACGGATCATTCAGGAATCAAAACAGTACTGAAAACCGGCATTGGAAATTTGTAAATAATTTTTTGCGAAAATGCAGTTTTGGAACTAAATTCCTACGCTTGTTTATTCTGCCATCCGGCGGAATGTTACTCTTGAATTGAGACGGGAGGAATAATGGATTTAAAAGAAATTCGCCAGCTGATAAAAATGCTTGAGAATTCGAATATCGGCGAAATCGAAATTCTGGAAGAAGGACGAAAGTTACGGATTTCAAAAAACAGCAGACATAATAGTGAAACGGTGCTGGTAAGCGGACCGCAAATGGCAGCTGCACTGCCACAGGCTGTACCCGTTCCGCAAAACGGGTCACCGGAGCCGGTTGCCGTGCCGGCAGCAGCCGAAGCCGAAGATAGCAGCGCCAATTACCAGGAAGTGCGTTCCCCGATGGTCGGTACGTTCTATCGTGCCCCTTCGCCGGAATCCGAACCGTATGTGGAAGTCGGGCAGACGGTTGAGGTCGGCCAGACTCTGTGTATCGTTGAAGCGATGAAACTGATGAATGAAATTCAGTCCGATTATTCCGGCAAAATTGCAAAAATTATGGTTGAAAATGCTCAGCCTGTGGAATATAATCAGGTATTATTTCTTATCGAAAAATAAAGGTACATGAAACTTCGTACCCGTCTTTTCCTCGGCTACCTTATCCCGGTAGCCGTTTTTATTATCTTCCTGTTCGCT
>JAJRVZ010000139.1 GCA_024277055.1 Calditrichota bacterium | reverse complement strand
GGCGCCGCCGGAAACCGCCTGGCTGGATTCCGAAACCTGACTCGATCCGTTGGCTACCTGGTCGACGGAGACGGCCACTTGTACGAGGATTTCATTTAAAGAAACAATGGTACGGTTCACAGCATTCTTTAACCTGGCATGATACCCTTTATAGTCCCCTTTCATGGCGGAGGACAAGTTTCCGTCGGCGACATCTTCCAGTACTTTTATGACTTCTTCCACCGGTTTTGTGACGGCTTCCACCGTGTTGTTCAGGCCTTCAACAATAAGACGGTACTTGCCTTTATGTCTGGAGACCTCGGCACGAATATCGAGATTTCCCGCTGTTGCGGCATCGGCCAGGGTGCGGGCGTCGGTCACCAGAGCATCAATGCGATTTACACACACTTCCAGGTTGTTTTTAAGTGTTTGCAGATCACCCGCAAAGTTTCCTTCAATGGATTCGGGTAAATCACCGTTGGCAATTCTTTCGATACAGGCAGCCGCATTGTTAATCGGTGCTATCAGAACATCCAGAGCGGCATTAATGTTGTCAATGATTTCCCGGTATTGCCCGGAGTGTTTGTTGCTGTCCACCCGGAAAGACAAATTGCCTTCCGCCATGGCATTTACCAGTTGCTGTACATCGTCCATGAGATCACTGATGCGGTCACGCATTTGGACCATGGAATTTCCCAGGATGTCCTCTTCCTGTATTCCCCGGGTATTCACATTAAAATCCCCATTAGCGATCTTGTCGGCCATCTCGGTTTTAAATCGAATTGAAATCAATAGTTTTTTAAATGCATTGGCCAGTTCGCCGATTTCATCATCGCGCTCAATATCAATATTTTTATCAACGATACCCCTGCTGATATCCTTCGCAATATAGGTGATTTTACGAATCGGCCTGCTTACTTTATTGGAAATGTAGTTGATCAGGAAAAATAATGAAGCAATACCCAGGATGGAAAGGACAATCAGGCTGGTACGAACCGAGGCCATTAACTGATCCTTTTTTTCCAGAGATAATCCGACTATCACTTTACCGATAATTTTATTATTAACCACCACTTCCTTGGAGGCAAATATTTCTCCGCTGATCTGGGCCATGTAAGACGGATCAAGGTTTATGATTTCTTTTAAACCTGCTTTTCTGTATTTAAAATATTCAGCACCGTACTGGTCCTGTACGTAAATAAAGGAGATATTGTCATCGCTCGTATAATTACCGAGAACTTCGGAAATAGTTGGTTTATCCCCGAACTGCAAACCGCTTTCTACTGCCTCGGCAGCAATATTACTGATTGTTTTTAACGAATTCGAAAGGTTTTCGGTAAGCGTGGAACTGGTCAGCGATAATATTGAAAAAAGTCCGATGACAATTAAAAAAGTAATTGCCGGGATGAGCCCGTACATCATTTTACTTTTAAGTGTATTCAGCCGAATATAAGATGAAAATTTCATAATGCGTATCCTGTTGGGAGTTATCAGCGAATTACTTCCTGAATACCCAGTTTTTTGATAAGGTCCGGAGTGAATCGAGCGCCGAATTCACCACTGTGTTTCAGATTAAGGACGATTTTCATTTTGTTGCCTTCACCCGAAAGAATACCGAGCATGGCGCCGGAATCCGAATAATCTTTTGATGAAGTAACCACGAAGATATTTTTTTTGCTGCATTTGGATAAAATGTACAGGCGGCTGTTTATATCTGCAATGGCCGGAGAATTATACAGGACTAATATAGTATTGTCCGGTATTGTCCGGAGTGCTTCTCCGATAGACTTATAATTGTTGACCGCATAAATTTTGGCTTTCAAACCGGTTTGTGTTGCTGCACGTTCCACCCTCATTTTCTCTGATTTTACCTGGTCCGGCGACATGAACAGGGAAATATCTTTTATTTCCGGAAAAACTTTTTTTATGGTGAACATATATTGCAGGGCAGTGGCGTCTTTTGCAAAGGTCTGGCTGAATAAAATCAGTGAACATACTGCGATGAAAGCTCGCTTCATAGATCCCTCCATGGAATTTGATGAACCTTTCAATTCTCCGGTATTCATTTCCTTCTATACTAACTATACTAAAGAAGTCGGACGATTGATAAACAAAGTTTAATGGGAAACGGTCTTGAGAACGGTTTTAGACAATTAAAACAGCTTATCATGAATGGGAAATTTATTCCGGCAGAAGGGGAGCAAAGACAGTCAGGCAGTGTAGCAACGATCAGGGGGAAATCAGTTTTCGTACGAATGCCGGTATGACAAATGCCGCTTTATGGATTTCGCCGCTGTAATATTTCAGGTCTTCCTGTTCGGAAAATCGGTTTGCTTTTTCTGTATTTAAACTGTTTACAGGGTGTATTGCTCCTTTGGCGGCATATGCGAAACTCCACATGCCGGTCGGATATGTGGGTATGTAGACCAGATAATTATGAACATGGGAATTGCCGAAGATTTTTCGGAAAGTCTGATGAATTTCTTTGAAAACATGCACATTGAATCTTGGCGATTCACTTTGGGCCACCAGTATACCATTATCTCGAAGAATACAGTGCACATTCCGGTAAAACTCCTCCGTGAACAAACCCTCTGCCGGTCCTACCGGGTCGGTTGAATCCACGATTACAACATCAAAACTGTTTTCGGCGGCCTGTCGGACATATTCTATGCCATCGTCGATGATCAGTTTGAGACGCGGGTTATCAAATGCCGTGGAAAGCGACGGCAAATGCTTACGGCTGGCTTCGACAACCACTTCATCGATTTCAACCATGATTACCTCCTCCAGGCCCGGGTGGCGGAGCAATTCCCGAACCGTGCCGCCGTCCCCCCCCCCGATAACCAGAGCGCGTTCCGGCCGGGGATGGGTCAGCATGGGAACATGGGCAATCATTTCATGGTAAACATACTCATCTTTTTCCGTTGTCATGACCATTCCGTCATTCGCCAGCATTTTTCCGTATCCGTAAGTGTCGTAAATCTCAACTTTCTGAAAGGGAGATTGTTTTCTGAAAAGCGTATCGCCGGTGTGACGAAGAGAAAGTGCGACGTATTCGTCCCGGTCGGTAAACCAGATGTTCCGCGAATAGTGCGGATCGGGTTTTCCGGAAGGCGATTCCGTTTCGGTGGTATGAAAACCGGAATCTTTCAGCAGGTTTAATTGTCCGCGCCTGATTTCCATGGACGATCCGTGGTTGGCGTTTAATTCTTTTTTCAGGTATTCATAGGCAATCCAGGGGTCAACAGGTTCGCCGCAGGTAAACAGATCGACAGCGGCATATCCGTATTCCGGCCAGGTATGAATGGCCAGATGGCTTTCCTGAATAACAACCACACCGCTGACGCCGAAGGGAGAAAAGTGATGAAAAGTGGAATTAATGACTGTGGCACCGGCATTTTCGGCTGCCGTAACCATGGCTTTCTCAATCATGATCACATCGGTTAAAATTTCCGGGGAACATTCATACAGCTCTACAAGAATATGTCTGCCAAGTGCTTTCATTCTTTCCCTTTCCATTTTAAAGTGATAAAGTCACGGATTGGTATTAATCGATAGAGTAACTTGCCTTTATTCCGGAAGCAAGTTACGAATTTAACAAAAAATGAATAGTAAATAAAATACTCTGTCAAATATAATGGAATAATCGAATTGTGAATAATGTTTGAAATCCAGAATAATCGGGATGGGCTTATGAAATCTAAAGTAAAAATTATTATACCGTTCCTTGCACTATTGTTGTTTTCCTGTGCGGAGCAGATTGTCAGCGAATGCGGCGATGAAAGTCACGGAAATAATATGCGCGCAAGGTTCAGTGCAATACAGCAGGAGTTGCTGACGCCTACCTGTGCGAAAGCAGGGTGTCACTCCGGGCCGACACCCACAGCCGGGTTGAATCTTGAGGCGGGAAATGCCTACACCAACCTGATCGACGTGAACAGCACACAGGAGAGCGCCTTTAAACTGGTTCGGCCGTTCAACAGTGACAGCAGCTGGGTAATACACAAAATGAGAGCACAGGGGACGACGGTTATGCCGCCCGCCGGAAACCTGCCGCAGGCGGTCATCGATTCCGTCGCTGCCTGGATCGATAACGGTGCATTTAATAATTAGGTGGAACGCCCAATGAATAAATTACTCTGTTTTTTTCTTATCATGGTTTCTGCCGTATCGATCAGGGCCGGTGAGTATGTTGTCAACCGGGATAAGCCGAATCTGGTGAAATTCGTTTCCGACGCGCCGATCGAGGACTTCGAAGGAGTTACGGATAGAATTGACGGCTATATTTTCTGGGAAGGGGACAACCTGCTGGAAAACAGCGAGATCTATTTTGAAGTGGACCTCAATGCCGTTGATACGGGAATCGGGTTGAGAAACCGCCATATGCGTGAAAACTACCTTCACACGGACAAGTACCCGTTCACGCATTTCAAGGGGCAATTGGTAAAGGCGATTAAACTGAATGAGGATGAGTACCAGGTACGGGTTTCCGGAAAAATGTTCATTCATGGTGTGGAAAAGGATATCGAGGTACCCGGTACCATAGCCAAAGCCGGGGAAGACGGTTATCACATTAAATGTGAATTTCAGATTCTCCTGTCGGATTATAATATTGAAATACCATCGATCATGTTTTACAAAATTGATGAAACTATGGACCTGCAACTTGATTTTTACGTCACCAAAACGCAGGAAACGGAGTAAAAATGTATTTTTTGAAGAAACTTTCCTTGCCGCTGTTGCTTGCCGTTGCAATATATCTGCTGTTCCCCGCGGAACTTTCGGCGCAACGCAAATGGAAGAGAAAAGAGGCCGTAAAGCCTGAACTGCAACTTTTTCACTCGACGCAGGTATTGCATCTGCAAACGGCCGAAACCCTGCAAAAGGGTGATTTCCAGTTCGAGATATCACACCGTTTTCTGACTCCGCTCTCTTCCGGTGTAAGTGAACTGTATGGTCTGGACGGCTCGGTTAACATGCGCATTGCTTTGGGATACGGAATCTCCAACACACTGGTAGCAACGCTGGCACGCAGTAACCGGGAAGGTAATATCGATTTCAGGATGAAGTACAAAGCCCTGCAAATAAGGCACGAAACATTCCCGTTACTGGTTGCGGTACAGGCCGGACTGGCCTATAACGGCAAACCACTTCTTGAAATCGATGAAAGCGACAAATACCAGTTCTACGGTCAGCTGATCATAAATACACTGATCGCCGGTAAACTTGGGATAGGTATTTCTCCTTCGTATTTACTCAACAGCCATATTTATTGTGTGGACAAACAGAATTCTTTCACCTTTGGAATGTATGTTCAACAATACCTGAACGAGCAATGGAGTCTGGTTGCGGAGGCCAATCCCACGGTTACCGGTTGGCGAAATGCGCACAATTCTTTCGCGTTCGGACTGGAACTGAATACGGGCGGGCATTTTTTTAAATTTGTTTTCGGGAACAGTGTATCGCTTAATCCGGGGCAATATCTGTCCGGTGCGCCGGATTCCTTTTCAAGCGGCGACTGGCACTTCGGTTTCAATATAACCAGATTGTTCAAGATTTAGAATATTTTCAGTTTGCACGGGAATAACCGTTGTACGGCCATAGTTTGATAAATTATTCTCAAAAAATCCTTGACATATTGACGTGGCAGGTTTAATTTAAGATAAGAGAGTCTTAATTGATCCGTAACGTGTTTCCAATCATGGGAGGGAAATATGATGTATCTGCGTCTTTTTTTTGTTTTCGTAATTTTAACCGTACTCTCCGCTTACACGCTTTTTGCTCAAACCACCATTCCAAACAAGATGTCCGAAGAAACCAGCGCCTGTATATCCTGTCATGCTGATCAAACCCACGGCATCTACCAGGAGTGGGGGACATCGAAACATTACAGGGCCAATGTCGGATGTTTTGAATGTCATCAGGCCACCAGGGATGAGGCGGATGCCTTCGAGCACAATGATTTTACCATCAGTATTATTGTTTCTCCGAAGGATTGTGCCCGGTGTCATGCCAGGGAAGTGGCGGAGTTTGATGAGAGCCACCACGCCAAGGCCGGCCTGATTCTCGGTTCGCTGGATAATTTTCTGGCGGATATTGTTGAAGGCGACAATAATTTTTACGGCGGTTCCGCCCTGACTGTGAGCGGGTGCAAGCAGTGCCACGGCGCTGTTGTCGAAGTGAATGAAGACGGATCGTTAAAGCCGACAGGATGGCCGAATACCGGTATCGGTCGTTTTAATCCTGATGGCAGTATCGGTTCCTGCACCGCCTGTCACCAGAGGCATGCTTTTTCCGCCGAGCAGGCAAGGCGTCCCGAAAACTGCGGCAAATGTCATCTGGGTCCCGATCATCCGCAGAAAGAAGTTTATGAAGAATCAAAACACGGAATCGCCTACCGTGCCCATGAGGATGACCTGAACATGGACGGAGCCAAATGGGTTCTTGGTGAGGATTATACCGCGGCACCGACCTGTGCAACCTGCCATATGTCCGCCGTACGCACCAACGACGGGGAACTGGTCCCGGTTACCCACGACGTCGGGCTGCGTATCAGCTGGAATAACCGTCCACCGGCATCAATACGGCCGGAGGTGTCCGACGCCAAACTCGGACTCGAAAAAATGGCCAAAGTAAACTGGCAGACACGGCGTGATAATATGAAACAGGTTTGCAATGTCTGTCATACTTCCAACTATGTGGATAATTTCTACGAACAATACGATGGTGTAATAAACCTGTACAATTCAAAATTTGCCAAACCGGGAATCCAGGTCATGAAACTGCTGTATGAAAACAATCTGATCAGCAGCATGAAATTCGACGATGATGTGGAATGGACCTGGTGGGAAATCTGGCATCATGAAGGCCGCCGTGCCCGTCACGGTGTTTCGATGAATGCACCTGACTATACCCACTGGCATGGATTGTATGATGTGGCCAAGCACTGGTATACAAAATTCATTCCGGAACTGAAAGAAATTGTAGAGCTGAATTTACATTCGGCCGATTCCGGCAAACAGGCGGGTGCAAAGAAAGTTCAACAATGGATTGACGAATTGCTGAAACGTCCGGAGCACTCATGGTACACCGGTAATCTGAGCCCGGAGGAAAAAGCAAAACGGAAAAAGGCTCAGGAAGAGTTCAAAAAACGTTACGGCAAGTAACGGTATAAGGGGATCCGGTAACGGCCGGGTCCCTTTTTTTTTGCCTGAATACTTACCCTGAAAATAATTCAATTCCGGTAAAAAACCCGGAAATTCGGACGATAACCATTTTATCCGGATATATGAATCAGGATGGCGGTGAATTAACTGCACCGAGTGAGAATACGGCCTGAATCGCTGTGATATTCAACAATTATCCGCCATTTTTTAATCAAGTCAACCGATGAACAAAAACCGAACATATTCTGGCGCCAAACTGCATGAATCCTTTCTGCCGGCAGACACGGCGGATGCCTCTGCACTGCTTACTCCCGAAATATTTGAGAATGCAATCGATCATTCGCCTATCGGTCTTGTTTTTGTTGATATCGAAGGTAAATTCATAAGAGTCAACAATGCTTTTTGCAATCAGATCGGATATTCGAAGGATGAATTGTTAAACAGGTCCTTTCTCGAAATAACCTACGAACCGGATAAAGCAAAAAGTATCGCTTCTTTGCAGGATCATTTAAAAAAGAAGTTAAACACGGTAACGATTGAAAAACGCTATGTTCATAAAAACGGACAAATAAAACAATTCAGGATTTCTTCTGTTCTACTGAATGACAGGGATGGAAAACCGGGTCTGTTTTTTGTACAGGTGGTGGACATAACCTCAGAGGTTGAAAGCAGACAGGCGCTCGAAGAAAGTGAAAAACGATTCCGTGAGCTGGCCGATCTTTTACCGCAGACCGTTTTCGAAGTGAACAGAGAAGGCCGATTACTGTATTCCAATAAATTCGGCCTGCAGTTGACCGGTTACACCGCTGAGGAAATTGAAGCCGGGATTAATGTATTCGATCTCTTTCCGGAAGAAGAAAAACGGAATCTTTTCAGAAATATTGAAATTCTTTACAAACACGGCACGATTGATGGCAAAGAATACACTATTATCCATAAAAACGGTACTAAAATTCCTGTGGTGATTTATGCCAATGTCATTTACAGGGGAGGGGAAATCGCCGGTATCCGCGGTGTAATGGTTGACAGACGTGAGCAGTATAAAACGGAAATGGCGCTCAGGAAAAGCGAAGAACAGTATCGTGCCATATTCGATCATGTTCCGATAGGAATCCTGCATTATGATATTACCGGAACGATAACCCAGTGTAATGACGAATTTGTCAGAATTATCGGCTCCTCCCGTGACAAACTTATCGGTATGGAAATGCTTACCCGCCTCAAGAATAAAAAGGTTGTCAAAGCGGTTAAAGATTCCCTGCAAAAAGGTACAGGCCAATTCAATGGAAATTATATGTCTGTAACCGCAAATAAAGTAACACCGGTTCGGTCCCGCTTTAACGGAATTCGCGACAACAAAGGACGAATTATCGGCGGAGTCGGTATTATCGAAGATGAAACAGAGCGGCTGGAGTCTGATAAACAACTGCAGCAGGCGGCGCAGGAACTTTCGAAACTGGCAACGGAACAAACATTTATTCTTGACAACATGCTCGATTTCGTCTACAGGCACGATACCGATGGAATCTTTTATTATTTATCTCCGGCCGTTGAGAAAATTACGGGATACTCGGTAAAAGACTGGAAAAAACATTACAGTACCTATCTGACCGATAACCCGATTAATGAAAAGGTGTATGAGTTCACGGAAAAAACCTTAAAGACAGGAGTGGTTAATCCACCCTACCGGGTAGAGGTTTATCACAAAAACGGCAGCCGTATTATGCTGGAAGTCAGTGAAAAACCGTATTTCG
Source organism: Calditrichota bacterium (assembly GCA_024277055.1). Lineage (GTDB taxonomy): Bacteria > Calditrichota > Calditrichia > JAJRVZ01 > JAJRVZ01 > JAJRVZ01. Next base: position 5,951 of record JAJRVZ010000139.1, on the reverse strand, counting down.
AAAACGGAAAAGTCGCCGGCATCGTGGGCGTCGCCCGTGATATTACCGACCGAATCAAGGCGGAAGAAGCTCTGAAGGCTAGTGAAGCCCGTTTTAAGCATTTATTTGAAAAAATGCCTGATGCGATATTCCTGACCCGCTACGGTGAGGGGGAGGTCGGACAGATCATCGAAGTAAACCCGGCGGCGGAATTACAAACGGGATACAGCCGCGAGGAATTGTTATCCATGAATATTCTGCGTGATCTTGTGGTTCATCCGGATAATGAAGAACTTATAAAGAAACGCGAAAAAGAATTTTTAACGAATAAACTGGTTCACTTTCATGAGCAGAAAAGACGAAAAGATGGAAGCCTTTACTGGACTGCGGTTCAGATTGCCCAGTATGATATCGGCGGCGAGACCTTTGCCATTTCAGTTAATCACGATATTACGCAGCAGATTGAAGCCGAGAAGGAGATCCGGAAACTCAGCCTGGCCATCCAGCAGAGTCCCGTATCGGTTCTGATTGCGGATGTGGACGGAAAGATTGACTATGCCAATCCGCGGTTTACGAAAAGATTCGGCATTGCGGCAAAGGATGTCATCGGCCGGCCATTCGGAGACGTATTGATACCCTACATCGGCGAGCAGGAATGCAGAAAAATGATGGCGGCTGTAAACAAAGGGCGGGAATGGAGCGGAGATTATGAAGTGGATCTGCAATCCTTCGGAAAGGTCTGGAAATCGATCAGTGTATCTCCCATAAAAGAAAAAAGAAAAAATATAACCCACTATCTTATTCAGCTTGAAGATATTTCAGAACGGGTAAAACTGAGGAACCAGCTGGCGCAGGCAAGCAAAATGGAATCGATCGGGACTCTGGCGGGGGGCATTGCCCATGATTTCAATAATCTGCTTACGGTAATAAACGGACATACGGAAATCGCGTTGCTCAAACTAAATGTAGACCACCCGGTTCGGGCGGACCTGCAATCGATTCTTACCGTCGGTAACCGCGCCGAAGACCTTACCCGGCAATTACTTGCATTCAGCCGGAAACAAATGATCCAACCCAGAATTCTGAATCTCAACGAGGTGATGGTGGGATTGAATAAAATGCTGGGCAGGCTTATCGGGGAAGATATTACAATTGAAATGAATCTTGCCGGAACCTTGCCTCCGATCAAGGCGGACCCGGGCCAGCTGGAACAGATTTTGATGAACCTGATTGTAAATGCCCGTGACGCAATCAAGGAAAAAGGCGGCAGGGCAAAAACAAAGAAAATAATCGTAAATACGGGTTCGCGTGAAATTGATGATAAGTTCGTCGGAAGACACACGGAATTCACAACCGGCAGCAAAGTGTATTTCAGCGTGAAAGATACGGGAAAAGGAATTCCCGCCGAGATCAGAAATAAAATTTTTGATCCGTTTTTTACTACCAAAGAGACGGGAAAAGGAACCGGGCTGGGATTGTCGACGGTTTACGGTATCGTAAAACAAAACAACGCGAATATTCTGGTCGAAAGCAAAGTCGGCACCGGTACGACAATTTCGATTTTCTGGCCGGTCGCTTCGGAAGAACCTGCCGATTCGTTACACCGGAAAAAAACCGAAATCCATTCGGGCAGCGGAGCTACAATTCTGCTTGTAGAGGATGATGAAGGCGTTCGAAAATTTGCGGAAAATGCCATCCGGCAATTCGGCTACGAAGTTGCAGCGGCTACCAATGGTAAAAATGCTCTGGAGATGGTAAGAGAACAAATTAAAAAACGGCAGAAACACACCTTCGATCTGCTTATAACCGATGTGGTTATGCCCGAAATGAATGGCCGTGAGCTATCCGAAAAGATACGGGAAATACTCCCGGATATAAAAATACTGTTTACATCGGGATATTATGAAAATTTTTCCGGTGAAAAGGATCTGGTAAGCGATTCAACTTTTTTTATGCAAAAACCCTATACGATTCAAACGCTCTCGCAAAAAATAGCCAATATTTTACAAGACAAATAGCACCGATGAAGGAACCTTAAATTTCGATTCGCTGTTCCCCGCTTTATCGTGTTGCAAATCGGGTTGTAACCGGTATCTGCTTTTAAGGCCGATGGCCGTTTACCTGAAATCTCATTTCGATTCTTTTCTTCCAATCGTAATATAACCAACCTCGGCAGATTGTCTTTATATTAAAAATGTAATGATTCGAACAAAAACAATCGATTCAGTTGCCTATACTTCGCTTTTAAGAATCTAATATTTCAGAGCAGTAAATAAGGAAATTATCCATGATCATCAGTAAAATAATCCGGTTTAGTCCTGATTTTTCAAATGAGGCCTGAAAAGTTGAATTACCAAAAAAGGAACGGCCGTATCCGATGCGCATTCGAACAAATTGCCCGGCGCGGCAGAATATTATTTTCGAACCGGCAGGGGCGGACATGAAAGTATTTATCAATTTACTGTCCGGAATACAAAACTACGCCCTGTTTCTGGAGGATATCGTTCGCGGCATGTTTCGTTGCTACCGGTACAAAGACGATGCCCTTCGGGAAATGTATTATATCGGCGCACGGGCCTTTCCGGTAGTGCTGATGGGCGGTCTGTTTGTCGGAATTATTCTGGCGACGGAAGTCGGTCACCAGTTGGAACAGTTCGGCGCCAAAACGCTTATCGGGCGCACGCTTTCCCTGGGCATGGTTCGTGAACTGGGACCGATTATTACAGGCCTTTTACTGGCGGCGCGGACCGGAGCGAAAAACACTTCTGAACTGGGGGCCATGCAGCTCAGTGAACAAATCGACGCCTTTCGTGCCTTCGGCGCCAGCCCGGTAGACCGGCTGATCGTTCCGCGAACCGTGGCGGCGCTGGTTATGTTTTTTCCGCTTACCCTTGTCGCCGACATGACCGGAATGCTGGGGGGAATGTTTATTACGGTTACCACTTTTCACATCGACAGCGCTTTCTACTGGAACACGGCGATAAATTCCCTGACCATGAAAGACCTGCTGGTAGGATTCTCAAAACCGTTTTTCTTTGCCTTTTTTATTGCCACCATCAGTTGTTATTTCGGAATTAATACAAAAGGCGGTACTACAGGTCTGGGTAAGAATACCATTAAATCAGTGGTAGCAACTTCCATAACTGTTCTGTTAATGGATTTCGTTTTTACGAAAGTTGTATGGGAGATTATATAAGCAATGATTTCACTGAATCACGTAAGTCTGAGCATTGAAGATAAACGTATTCTTGATGATGTTTCAATCCATATTGAGCGACAAAAAGCGGCGATAATTCTGGGACCGAGCGGTGCAGGAAAAAGTTCCATCCTGCGGGTGGTGCTGGGACTCTGGAAGCCGCAATCCGGAACGGTAGTAGTGGATGGTCGTGATATAACCGGACTGACGGAGAACCGGATGTTGCCGCTTCGCCGCAAAATGGGTATGGTTTTTCAGGGAAATGCTCTGTTCGACTCGTTAACGGTCAGCGAAAATATAGCATACTTTCTTTCCGACAAAAACGAACTTTCGCCAGCGGAACTGAAAGACCGCGTGGAAGAAACGCTCGATTTCGTGAACCTTCACGGCACATCCGATCTGTATCCGGCGCAACTCAGCGGCGGAATGAAAAAACGGGTGGCCATAGCCCGTGCTCTGGCTTTCGAACCGGAAATTCTGTTGTTCGATGAACCCACCACCGGGCTCGATCCGATCAACGCCAAATCGGTGGTTGAAATGATAAACAAAGTAAAAGAAAACGGCACCACCACAATAACCGTTACCCACATTCTGCAGGATGCGATTATTCTTGGTGACCGGCTGACTTTAATGAATGAAGGACGTATCGTAGTCAGTGATTCGGTTGAGCATCTCGTACGATCGGATGATCCTTTTATTCGGGAGTTTTTTTTCGAGATACATCAGGAACTGAAAATCTGTAAAGAAAAACAATTAATCTAACGAAGTAAATTATGAGTTCACAAAATTTAAATATTTCACAATTGAAAGTCGGCTTAACCATTTTTATCGGGCTGGTGATATTTTTTATTTTCATTTTTCTGGCAGGATCCGGGGAAAATTATTTTAAAGAAACCTACTTCCTGAATCTCTTCGTATCCGATGTTCAGGGGCTGGCGGATGGCAATATGGTTTCTCTGGGAGGATTGAAAATCGGCTCGGTTGTAAAAATGGAGTTGAAACAGAAAGACGGGGCTTCCGGGGTTGGAATACAAATGGAGATATTGTCCAAATATCAACCTCAGATAACCGAAAATTCTTCGGCTGAAATCAAGACGATTGGTTTGCTGGGAGACAGATACATCGGTATCAATATCGGCGGATCCGGTAAGCGTTCGTTGGAAAACGGGGCATACATCAATTACAAACGGACCCTCTCAATGGATGATATTTCCGAACAGCTCGAACCTGTGCTGAAGGATTTTGCGGCAATCATGAACAATTTAAGAACCATCTCGGATTCAATCTCCGGCGGTTCGGGAAGTATAGCCAAATTGATCAACACAAACCGGCTGGCTGCCGAACTGGAAAATGCGGTCGGCGGTTTTAACGCCATGGTACAGAACGTGAAAAACAGGCAGGGTACGCTCGGCAAATTGATTTACAGCGATTCTCTTTATAACCGCATTGATCATCTCACGGACAATCTCAGCAGTATCAGCAGAAATCTGGCCGAAGGACACGGAACATTGGGTAAACTGATCACCACCGATTCTCTGCATACCAATCTGATGATTTTGTCATCTGAACTGGCAAAACTGGGAAGGAAACTTAATTCGGATTCTACGGTGGCGGGAGGACTGATCAATGATCAACAGTTATATATAAACCTGCAGCGTCTGCTATCTGATATCGATTCATTGTCGGTGGATCTGAAAAAGAATCCGGGTCGCTATGTGAACCTTTCTCTTTTTTAAGCTCATGCTCCGGACGAATGAGCATCAACGCTTGCCGGTGATTTTATTTCAAAAGCACTATTTTGCCATTGAAGGTCCGGTTTTGAAACTGAAGCGTATAAAGGTAAGCGCCGCTGGCTAAATTATTCCCGTTCACTGTTATCGATTTGCTGCCGGATGACCGGAAATTTCTGCTTTCCGCATGCACCCGTTTTCCGGTGATGTCGAAAATCTTCAGATAAACGGTTCCCTTTTGCGGAAGTGAAAAACGTATCTCCGTCTGTGGATTGAAGGGATTCGGATAGTTACCGAACAGTGTGAATTGCTTTGCATGAATTTCCGGTTCATTTTCCAGCAAAGTCGGCGTCAGCTGAAGATAATCCAGAATGCAATTCATCAGCTCCATGCGTTGGCTTTCCAGAAAAATAGTTTCGAATGGGAACCCCATTACCACCAGGGCGCAGTTTTGTTGTCCGCCGGGCACCATTCCTTTAAAACCGACCGCCGCAGTCAGACCGTTGGCATATTTCAATACCGTTTCACCGCCGTTTACAGCTGTGTAGGCATCAGGATAATCTTCCTCATAAACACCATGGGTGCCGTCATCATATTCGAGACTAACCGTTTCGAAAACAGTTCCGCTTATTCCGTTCACCGAATAGGACTGTGCATCATCCTGATCATAAGCACATTTCAAATAGGAATGAATGAAATCTCTGTCCGAACTGCCGCCTTTGTAATCCAGGTCCCAGGCAATTTCCGAACCGCTGACGAAAAATTTACCACCCTGTTGCAGGTACGGTTTCACCAGAGCCTGTTCGGCATTGCTGAAAGTTTCCTCATCGGTGCTTTCATCTCCGAGCAACCAGAATACGGCATCGAAACCGGTCAGTGAAACTTGCCCGCTCAACAGCTGGTCGTTATCCGTACTCTCAAAAACTACGTCGTGCGGTTCCAGGGCTTCGCCCAGACTTTTCAAAAAATTATGATAGGATGCCACGTAGCTACCGTCCTGCCGGTCGAAGCCGTCAACCAGCAGAATCCGGGTTGACGCCGGTTTG
>JAJRVZ010000138.1 GCA_024277055.1 Calditrichota bacterium | reverse complement strand
ATATCCGTTTTTGTCTTTTTGTCGGAAATATACGGCCGCATGTTTACATATCGGCCCTCACTCATGAAACGACCGCGCACATCCTGTAAAGCGATAATATATCCCTCTTCGAGCAGATGTCGCATCGTAGCGGTACGCTGGTAAAATTTGTCTTCTCCGTACGGGCCGACACTGTAGGGCGTCCGCAGTAAAAGTATCGGCAGTTTTTCGTTCATTTCTTTCGGAGAGTAGACGGACGTAAATAGTTTAATCCCGTCTCTCATGGGAATTCGGTATTCTTTCTTCGAATAGTGTTGCTGAAGATAATTGCCGGAAAGCGCGGGAAGGGCAATAAACAGGGTTAACAGAAAAATAATCCAATTTCCACTTAATTCGGTCTGTGACCGATTAAAAACAGGTTTCATTTTATTCCCGGAGTTTAATTGCATGAAAGGCATACAATTTACAGTTAAAACGCAATTTTTCAAGTACCTTCAAAAAAATCGCTGCCCGGAATTATTCTCCGGAAAATTCCCTTAAAATATTTTTCAGCGGAAGGAGAAAAAATGAAACGCCTTTTTATCACACTGTTTTGTATGGCAGCGCTGGCAGCTCAGGCTCAAGACCTTGAATTGCAAAAGGCCGGCGGCGGATTAGGGATAATATTTCCTGACAATCCATGGGATAACGGTTTTAAACTTGGTACAACGGCATATATGGGCGAACTGATAGATGGGGTACATTTGTACCCGATCGTTAATTACTGGTCGTCTTCAACCGACCTGGGCATTGCGGATCTGTCCCTTTCAAATTTTCAGCTGGGAGCCGATGTGCACTACAATATGAAAGAAGTGGACGGATTGTATCTCGGCGGCGGGATAAATCTGAATTTCTTTAGTTTTGATGTTGTTGATTTCCTCGGAAATACCAGTGATGTAAGCGAGACAAGAGTCGGACTCGCACTATTGGGCGGATATCAGAAACCGCTCGGAAAAATGACCGGTTTTGCCGAAGCGCGATACAATATCATTGCGGATTTTAATACCTTCGAATTGGTGGCGGGGTTACTGTTCGAAATACATTGATGAGCAAAACCGGATATGGCAAAACCTGAAACTTTGAAGCTCAATTGATTTATTCAGCGGCTGTTTCAGTGACCAGTTTCGGAGTGATAAAAATCAGTAAATCGGTTTTTTTTACCGTTTCTTCCGTGCTTCGAAAAAGCGCGCCGAGCAACGGTATGTCACCGAGCAACCAGACTTTATTTTCGACCGTTTTCTTTGTTTCTTTCACCATGCCGCCCAGCACTAGGGTTTCCTCCGGTGTAACACTGACAACCGTCTCTACTTCACGGACGCTGGTAATCGGCTGGGGAAAATCACCGGGTCCGGTGTAACCGATTATTTCTTCAATCGAGGGGTGTACCGTCAGTTGAATTTTATTATCGGGTTCGATGCGGGGAATGACGTTTAATTCTACATCGATCTGTTTATCCTTGTAAGAGATGAGATCGCCGGCAGCACTGCGGTTAACTTCCGGAATTGGGATGGTAGTGCCTACCCGGATCACCGCCTGCTTATTGTTCAGGGTTGTGATATGGGGATTGGACACCAGTTTTGAGTTTTCATCTTTGGCGAGCATATTCAATGTAAACTCCATTTCGGATACCGTCAGTATTCCCCATTTGAAAGAATTATTCTGCGGCGGGAATGGCATATAGCCCGCATTCGGGTTTTCACCGCTGTCAAAAGTGCCATTATAATCCGCCGTTATGGTTCGGGAGGGATCAGCTCCGCTGATTTTTGTACCAATTTTATCCGGCCAGTCAAAACCGAATTTCTGGTCTTCACTGAGGAGCGTTTCTATCAACCGCACTTCAATCAGTACCAGTTGCTGGGGTACATCGATTTGATCTATAATTTTATCGATCCGGTTCAGATTTTCCGGCAAATCACTGACTACGAGTATATCGGAACGCATTTCTTTTACCTCTTCCGTTTTAACCAGGTGCATAACCTGGGCGCTTCCCTTTGCGGTCAGTAAAGTATTCACCGTTTCAAGCACATCGATGGCATCGGTGTAGTGCAGTTTGTACACACGACTGTCCAATTCGCCTAAAACGGAACGGTTCAGCGCTTTCACCAGCAGAATATCGTTTTCAACAACATAGTGAAAACCGTTCGCATTCAAAATGGCAGTCAGTGCATCCTGTAATGAAACGTTGTTAAGGCTCAGCGAAACTTCGCCCTTAATCTCCGAACTGATCACCAGGTTCAGACCGTATTGTCGCGAGATCAAACGTAATACATCCTTGATATCCGTGGCCCGGAATTCGAGGTTTACGATTTTTTTCAAAAGCAACCGGTTCAGGGAGGTGCTCGGACCTGCAAAGCAGAAAGAAGTTAACAATATTAAAACTATAATACTACAGCGTTTCATGATCATACTCCTACTTGAACGTCAATTGCTGCAACCGGTTATCTTTTTCCAGTATTACTTTTTCGGCTAATATTTTCCTGATTTTGTAACCCTCAATCAGGTCGTTGGTACTTAATATCCGATTGTTAATGATTACAAAGGATTTTTTCCCATCGAGTGAAACAGCCGACAGGGTGAGTGGAATCCGCGATGTGGTTTTAGCATTTCCGGTGTTCCCGGTTTGTAAAGCAACTTTTGCAAAAGGATCCCTTTTCCATTTCAAATCGGAATCGAATCTCTTCGCAGCCGTAAAGCCGCGTTTGCCTTTTTTAATCAAGCGTGATTCCGCCGGGGATGATTCAACGAATTGATCATTTTTTAAAGTATCTGCATTTGACAGGTAATCGTATCCCGCATAAACAAGAACGACGGCAAGCAATGCAAATAACCGTTTCTGACTTTTTGAGAATTTCATTGTCGGTTATCCGTTTTAATTAACAAACCGGCTTTTAAATCGATGGTCAATTGTCCCTTTTTTAAGCGATCCGCTTTCATACGTACGGCATCAGTAGAGATCGTGAACGGCAGGTTATCCATATTCTTCAGCAGGCTTGCAAAGGACATAAAATTTCCCTGAATTCGCAGGTCAACCGGGAGTTCGGTTACCACATCGTCGATTTTACCCTCTTTAATATCCATAAATCTGGAAACGACGGGACTCACTTCGATCAACTTCAGATTATAGGCCCGCAATTCATTATTCAGTACTGCGGCAATACCGGTGAGCCGGTCTGTATCGATGAGTTTTTTCTCCCGCTCCCGAACGATTTCCAGCAGGTTTTGGTAAGTCCTTTCTTCCTCTTCCAGCTGACGGTTGGCTGTCGAGGCGGAATTCAATCTTGATGAAAAACCGGCAAGCCTAGCCTGAGCCTTTTCGATCCGGTCGATCGCAGGAAGATACCAACCGATCAGCCAGGTGAAGATAAGCAGAGCGGTTGTGCTTAAAACTGCGGATAATATTTTAATGGCTTTCATTTCAGGTCACACTCTATTTTAAAAACAAATACTCCGAATTTTAGTTGTTTGCTTTTGGAGCCGATGCGCACATCTTTAAATATTCCGGAGCCCCGGAGATCTTTCATAAAATTTAAAAGTGTAATATCCGCTGTCAACATATTTCGATAAATTCTCCCTTCGAGAGTCAGGCCGCCCTGCTCGAGAAAAAGTTCAGGATACGTATTATCCAACCCCTTTTTTTGAAATTCAATTTTATTGAGTATTATATCGTCCGGAATCGTACTGCTGATCAGTTTGAGAATCCGTTGCATTTGATCATCCGGTTTCAGAATCGTTGAGTACCGGGCAAGCTTATTTTTTAATGCTTTAATGTTTTTTTGCAGCGTCCTGTACTTAGACTCGGACGGACGCAATTGTTGATATTGTAATTTCATCTGCCGGACGAGTTCATTAAAATGATTCCGCTTCCCGTTAACGAAAAATGTCGCCAGCAATAAAACCAGGACAACCGTCAGGGAGAAAGACAGGGCGGGTTTGATCCATTTCCTGATTTTAACATCTTTTTTAATATCCGGCGGAAGAAAATTAAAATATTTGTCGTGCGAGAGAGCGGCGCCGGCAATCGCCATACAGCGGTATTCACCCGATCCTTTTGTCGCATCGGAAAGCTGTTGGGCCGGACACTCGACCGGAATATCCATTTTTGAACTCAGGTACAAGTGAAGATTCTTCAGCTCACTACCCGGTCCGGTTAAAATAATTTGTTCCGCCTGTCTCCCGGAAACACTGCTTGAATAAAACAACAACGAGCGTCTCAATTCACTCAGCAATGAATGCAGCACAGGCATTATGTGTCTGAAAATCTGATTATGCGGGAAGAATGTCCGGTTTGTGCCTGTAATAAAATCTTTCAGAATTCCATAACGGCTTTTAAATACTGAGATTTTCTCCGGCGTCATTTTGATATGTTTTTGTTTAAAATGAACCGGAATCGACATGGCCTCTGTAAATCTGTCATCACCGAAATTAATGGAACGGAAAAATTCGGGGACACCGTTGTTCACAAAGCAGAGCAGGGTGGAATCATAGTCAATATCCACTACCAGCACATGTTCCGGCAATTCGACCTGTTGAGCATATTTTTGAATTGAATTTGCGAGCGCCAGTGGCTTTACGGATACCATTTGCGGTGTAATCCCGACCTGCTCAAGCAAACTAACATATCTGCGCGAGAGAGAATCCGGAACGACAACAGCCATTATTTTTAAATTCTCTTTTTCATTCTCAATAACCTCTCCGACTACTTTAAAGTCCCAGATGGAGTTTTCTTCAAAGTTGAGGATGTCATTTTTAATTTGCCAGTAAACCGCCTGACGCAATTCACTGTCCGGCAATTTTGGGGTAGTGATAATCTTTAACTGAATTTCGGGTCCGGATATTAAAAGTATGGTCTGAAGGTTTCCGGCTTTGACGCCCGCCGTAAATTTTCTCAGAAAAGCGATTATTTTATGGAAGCGTTCGGTATCTTTGCGATCGAATCTTAATTCCTGCCGTTCGAATATTTCAATCCGCTCGCCATCGTTACGAATCAGAGAGCCGCGCACGGCAACTCCGGCGAATTCGATAACCAGACTGTTACGGATTATGTCCTTTTTTCCTATAGTAATGTTCAGGTGATTTATCTTATTTGAAAACGAAGAGATATCACCCTTTGATTCACCATCCGAATGCAATACAGCACCGGAGACCGACTCAAGGTCTAAATTGTAACCAGGCTTTATTTTATCGATTTTATCAGACACAGTTTTTTTCATCATTTAACCTAATAATCTCTTGTCCAGGATTCTCTTGTGATCCGGCCATAAGTATAAAACTTGTCTACAATTTCCGGGTCGTGATAAATCGAAACACTGAAGTTCGATCCGTTTTTTATGTGCACATTCCCGACAATGGCCCCGTTGACAACCATGATTGATTTCTTTTCGTCGTCATTATTTCCATGTCCGTCGTCGTTCCCATGATCATCATCGTCATGATCACCCTTGTCGTTGGATTTTCCACTATCCTTGTCATTGTCATGACCCCCATCGTGCCCGTTATCATGTTCTTCATCGTCTTTGTTTTTTATTACCGCCATTTCGGAGGAAGCGAAAAAAAGTACACCATTCACCGTCAGTTTTGCTTTTTTGTCCAGAACCAGATTTTTCTCCAGTACCAGAATGCCATTCAAGGTCGTATTTTTTTTAATCTTCAGTTCTTCTTTAAAGTACATGATGCTGGCATCCAGTAAATGATTATCCGGATCACTCCAGAAGTCCCACGAAGTCGTATAATCATTCAGTTCCTCTTCTTCCGCAAAATAATGACTTTCCCCCTGATTAAGGGCGGTTGCTTCTAAACTGTCGGTGTCCATTTCAGGGATATTTTCCTGCTCGAATTTAAAATACAGCTGGTCACCGCCGATCACGTCATCACTTGAACCGGAAATATAAAGGGCATAGGGAACGATGTTGGGTATGCGCAGTAACTGCATTGATCGTGCGGCGGTGATCCCTGTAATTCCCGTTGCGGAAATGAGGCTGGAAGTCTCACTGACCGAATCAACTTCGATTTTGACTTTTCCATCATCGAAATTTACCGTTTTCGACCAATTCCAGTCGTTCAATTGCTTCGAGTGCCGGATGCCATATTCAATGCCGGATTCAGCAAGATAAAATGCCCGTTGCCGGTTTACAGTGATGGTACTTCTTTTTGAACCGGTCTGGTTTTGAGTCGCCAGTATTAAAACCAGTGCCGTAAAAAAGGTAACGGCAACAATGGCGGAAACCAGACTGGCGCCTGTATTTGAATATTTTCTATTCATTTCTGATAAAAAAATTGAAATTGAATTCCTCGCTGCGATCGCTGACCATCAAAATCAGATCGATTGAAATCCGTTTAATTTCAGCTTTCGGCTCGCCGTTATTCCATTCCGTTTCATCTTCCTTTTTGTAGCTGAAATCGGCACTCTGAACATTCCCTGAAAGAATTGTTTTTTTACTGTTCTTTTTTACGGACATTTCACGCTTATTGTCATCAAATTTATAGGTGATTAAATCCCCTTCATTCGTTTCGAATTTGAACTGATCCGGTTTGGCCTTTTTAATTTTGCCGGGAATCGCGGCAGGTATTTCAGCGGAGAAGGACTCGAGCAGAACATTGGCTTCCAGCGTTAAATCGGAACGGGCCGCGGAATCGAGATAGGCCCTGGACCCAAGGTTTATCATTCCGGACGCGACGTAGCCCAGTATAGCAAGAACAACAATGGCAATCGCCAATTCCATCAGTGTATGTCCGCTATCCGTTTGCATTTCAGTATTCCGTTAAAAATACAGTTAAATCATAATCCGGCAACATTTCATGTTTTATTTTAACCGTAACGGTAAATCCGTCAACATCATCGACCGTCTCGGCAGTTATGATAACCCGTCTTTCAAATGCCCCGATATTTTGTACCGGGTACCGATTTTCACCGAGAACATATTGCAAACCGCGCGAAGGTGAATGCTTGTCTGCAATGATAGTCTCCATTTGTTCCTGGGCAAGCACAGCGGCTTGATTGGCAATATCAAGGCGAGCCGAATTGTCTACCGTATTTGCAAAGAATGCGAACAAGCCGGCGAAAGCAATTCCTACGAATACGATGGTAGTTACCAGTCCCAGCAAGGAATATCCGTTTTGCCTGTTCATCAGTATCCTGCATTTTTATTAAACAGGGGCACCTGAGGCCCCTGTTCTGTATTTAGGTTACCGCTTATGATCGGTAATGCTGCAGGTTACGCTGCCGGCGGTATTATCATAGGTATAGGTTCCTCCGCCCGGACAGGTCGGCACTTTACCCGAAGTAAATTGCGACTGCATGTCGTTCAGGCTGGCAGGATAACCCGGGGAACCGTCAATTGCGTTTTGCGCATAAACCATTGATGCCGCAGCTTCGATGGAGTGCTGGTTTGCAATACAGGTGGATTTTTCCGCGTCGTCACTCAAATCGACAAACTTGGGAACGGCAACGGCTGCCAGTACACCAAGAATAATAATTACGACGACGAGTTCGATGAGGGTGAAGCCTGCTTGTTTGTTGGATCGCTTCATGTGAAAACCTCCTTGTTTTAATTGGTTGAAACCTATTTTATAATGCTGAGCATGTTCCACATCGGCATAAAAATCGAAAGTGCCAGAAACATAACCATGATACCGAGCACGGCTGTCACCACCGGCTCGATAAGGGAAGTCAGATTCTGTATTATGTGTTCGATCTCGGCAGCGTTGAACATTGCAATGTTTTCAAGCATCTCATCCAGTGATCCGCTTTTTTCTCCAACGGCAACCATGTGAATCATCATCATTGGGAACAATGAACAGTTTTTCATTGCTCCCGCAATACTACTACCTTTTTCGACGGAATCGAGTAATTTATTAATCTCGCTCCTGAATGCATGGTTTCTTTCTATCTTTTTCACAGTCTCCATTGCCTGCATCAACGGAATGCCGCTTCCGTTCAGCAAGGCCAGGGTACGTGAAAAACGCTGTACCGAGATTTTTTTCAGTAAGCTCCCGTAAACAGGGATTTGCAACAGCCATCCGTCGATCAGCAAGCGGCCCGAATCGGAGGTGTATACTTTCAGAAATCCGATTACGACAACGAGGAGCAGAATCAACAACGGTATCCAGTAAACCGTAAACAGGGTGTTCAAAGCCAGAATGATTTTTGTCGGGACCGGCAAATCCTGTCCACCTTTTTCAAAAACGGGCATAAATTTGGGTATCACAAAATAGATGAAAACAAAAAAGGCCATTACCAGGGCAATCATTACAAAAACGGGGTACCGAACGGCCTTTTTTATGTTCCGGATCGTTTTTGATTCATCTTCGAGATAATCCGAGAGGTTCAGGAGAACCCTGTCCAGGGTCCCACTGATCTCGCCTATGTGGACTGAATTCAGATACAGTTCCGAGAATACCCGCGGATGTTTTTTCATCGCGTTATAAAGACTGGAACCGGTTTCAATTTCAGCGCATATTCCGGTAATCACCTTCTGCAACGTTTCGTCCGAGGATTGAGTTGCGAGTGACTGGAGAGATTCCAGTAAAGGGACGCCTGCACTCAGCAGGGCCTGTAATTGTCTGGTAAATATAACCAAAGCCTGCCGCTTCACATTAGCTTCAAAGGATATATTCCAATTCGGTTTGTACCGTCTTTTGTTGAGCGATAACGGCATCAGATGCCTTTGCAATAAATGGGATGCGGCCGTATCCTTACTGTCGGCGCTTAACACGCCGTTTACAATACGTCCTTCGCTGTTCAATGCTTTGTAGGCAAATTCCGACATGATTTTAACCTCAGCTCAGATAACTCAGGTACCATTCGATCAGATATCGACCCCAAAGGACGGAAATCGCCAGCCCTCCGATCATAAAAGGACCGAAAGCCACCAGACCTTTCCACGTAT
>JAJRVZ010000137.1 GCA_024277055.1 Calditrichota bacterium | reverse complement strand
GAAAAGAATAAACAGATTTATTCGCTTTTTACCTCAAACGGCGGTATTCAGCGATTTTCGCATTTTTTCATTTTCAAACTTATTTGAAGGGCCAGAGATTCTGCAACTTCAGGGCCTCTTTCATTCCCGAAGCGATCAACCGTTCCTCTACCTGCTCAGCATTCAAATGATGATTCTTTAATTGCTGCGATTCGGCAAGTTCCAAAACCGTTAAACCGACGATCAGTGAAGACCGCTTCAAATCGGAAAAATCCACATATTCCAAAACATCCCTGGAGCTGTGATATATTTTGGAAGTATAGTTATTGTTTCCGCCAACAAAAGTAAGAACGGGAACACCGGCCAGTAAAAACGGAACATGGTCGCTGTTCAGCCAGGGCACGTTCACAACCAGCTTTTGCAAGTTCAGAGATTCCATATCCCGCGCCAGCTGTTCAAGAACCGGACGGTTGAAATCATCAATCATCAGGTTAAAACCGTTTATATGTTCCGGCATGTCCAGATTGATCAGCGTGGCGATATTCTTCAACTCGGCCTTATGCTGACGCAAGTATGCATAAGAGCCTTTCAAGCCCAATTCTTCGCCCATAAACCAGATCAGGCGTACACTCCTCCTGAATCGTTTTTTCATCAATTTCAGTTGTTTCGCGAGATTCAGGGTAATACTGATACCGATGCCGTTATCAATGGCCCCCTCTGCAAGATCCCATGAATCCAGATGGGTGGTGAGTACGATGTACTCCTCTTTCAGCGACATGCCGGGGATATCCACATATATATTTCTTGAGTTCGCCTGAAACAAGGTATTTTGCACGGAAATAAATGCCTGGACCTTTGCTTCCTGCTTCAAACGATCCTTTAACAGCCGGGCGGATTCTCTAGAAATGCTTATGACCGGAATCGGCAAAACATTTTTAAATGATCCCGTTCCTGTGGAAATGATATTTCCGCCGTACCTGCTGTAGAATATAATTCCGGCCGCACGGGCTTCCAGTGCCCGCCGGATTTTTACGGTTCGGTGCTCCCCTCTGCTGCCGGGCTTATCCCGCAAATCGATTAACAGGATTTTCCCGCGCACGGCGGCTATCCGCATGCGCTCAAAATCCGCTGCATCCCCGTTCTTCATATCAACAAGGTCTGCAACAACTTCAATTTTGTCGGGTGTCATGGCAATAGCCATTGCCGTAACCGAGTCGGATATGCCCGCAACCTGAAGACGACAGGTCTTTCGTTGCCAGCCCAGGAAACTGAACGTATCCGTTTGAATATCCTGATACCCGTAGGTTCTCAGTTTATCGAGTAACCATTCCTCCGCATATCTTCCTTTTTCCGTTCCGGACATCCGGCCGCCTACGTTTCGACAGAGGTCGGTAATTATTTTATCTCCTTCATAGTGTTCTTCGAAGGAATCAACTACCGGTCTCCAGCGGGCTGGTATATTTTTTTGCAGAAACAAGAAGACCAGAATTAAGGAAAGTGCGGTGATCGCGATTAAATAGTGCTTCGTTTGCACCTGTTTCTCCTGAAGTGTTGGTTATTGCCCGGCAACCTGTAAGTGCAGTGTGCGTTTCCGGGGACGGTTATCAAAATCGATTAAAACAACCTGCTGCCAGGTTCCGAGTACCAGTCGTCGGTCTTCAATCGGTATCATCAGGGACGGACCGATCAGCGCGGCCCGTACATGGGCATAACCGTTTCCGTCGTGCCAGGTGTCATCATGATGATAACGGGTGTTGGTTGGTGCGATCCGATCCAGCATCTCGGGTATATCGCGCAGCAGGCCCGGTTCATATTCTATGGTTGTAATTCCTGCTGTAGAACCGGGGATAAAAACAAGCAGATACCCGTTTTTTATCTGGGTATCCGCAACGGCCTGTTGCAATACATCGGAAATATTTATGATATCATTAAAGCCACGGGTGGAAACCGGGATTTTTTTTTGCTCAATTTTCATAATTTTGTCCGGATGAAAAATAAAAATAGTACATTGAAAAAAGAAAACCAACAGAAAAATCTTGCATTTATGAACATAATCTTCAAAATTAGAGCACTTTTATTAATGAAGCCTATTTATCCGGGAGTTATAATATGATTCGAATAATTTTCGTTTTTGTTTCATGTGCCGCACTATTGCTTTCATTTGCCTGTGAAAATCAAAAAAAGGAGGGAATCGGCGTGGATGAGATCAGGCAAAGGGTAGCCGCCTATGCGGATGTTACCATTAATGTCGACCTGTCATTATTAACCGATAACCAGCAGAAAGTAGTAAAGGAATTGCTTGCGGCTTCCCAAACAGCCGATGAAATTTTCTGGATGCAAAGTTCGCACGATGCAATCAGCATTAGAGAAAAATTCGCCTCAAGCCCCGGGCCGATTCGGGAATATATTGCCATTAATTACGGTCCTTACGACCGTATTTACGATCAACACCGCTTCGTCGGAGACGGACCTGAAATCAAACCTCCGGCAGCCGGTTTCTATCCTTCGGATATCACGGTTGAAACGGCTGAAAAATATCTGCAGGAACATCCGGATTTTCGCACAGACTTTGAGAGCCAGTATACGGTTATCGTCCGGGATCAAAATACTCTCATAGCCGTTCCGTATCACGAATACTACTCTGAACAGGTTCAGCAGCTGAGCCGGCATTTAAAGAAAGCAGCTTCTTTTGCTGAAAATGAATCTTTAAAAAACTATCTGACCCTGAGGGCCGAAGCAGTGTTGACAGACGATTATTATGCGAGTGATGTGGCGTGGATGAAATTGAAGGATAATCTGATCGATATCGTCATTGGCCCGATAGAGCACTATGAAGATAATTTGTTCAACTACAAAGCGGCATATGAAGCCGCGGTTATGATCAAAGACATACAAGCTTCTTCCGAACTGGATGCCTATAAAAAGCATCTCGACGCTCTTGAAAAAAACCTGCCCATTGAGGACAAGTACAAAAAGCCAGGTGCCGGAAGCGGTAATGTGCTGGAAGTTGTAAACATCGCATATTTCGGCGGTGACTACCAGGCGGGTATCAAAACAATCGCGGCGTCACTTCCCAACGATGAAAAAGTTATCAGTGAATTCGGGGCAAAAAAACAACTCTACAAGAATATCATCGAAGCCAAATTTGATAAAATCCTCAAAAAAATAGCGGAAAAACTGATTAGCGACGAACAGGCAAGTCACATCTCCCGCGACGCGTTCGTATCTCAGGTTCTTCTGCACGAACTTTCTCATACGCTTGGGCCCGACTATGTTTACGGCAGCCAAACCGGTGTCCGGAAAGCATTGAAAGAAAAATATTCTATCATCGAAGAGTGCAAGGCGGATGTGCTCGGGATTTATCACCTGGATTATTTGAAAAAGCCGTTCAACCTCAACGAGGAAGATATTCGGAAAAATTATGTTACCTACATTGCCGGACTGATCCGCTCCATTCGTTTCGGCTACAAAGAAGCACACGGGGCGGCGAACCTGATCCAGTTCAACTGGCTGGAAAAAGAAGGGGTTCTGAAAAAAGATGCGGCCGGTAAAAAATATTCAGTCGATGTCAGCGCTTTTCATCAATCGATAAGCAAACTGGCAACCCGCCTGCTGATGATCGAGGCACTGGGCGATTATGAAGAAGCCGAAAAAATCATTCAAGAACTGGGACAGATAAAAAGCTCATTGCTCGAGAGTATAAACAGAATATCCGATGTGCCGCGGGACCTTGACCTTCATTTCGCAGTTACAGAAGCGGAATAAAAAAAGGGGGATGCAATCACATCCCCCCGCTATACTTAATCCAACAGTGAAGCCAGAATAATTCCCAGTACCAGCCAAATGGGTATGGAAATAATCAGTGCCCACACGAGTCCGCTTGCCCATTTCAGGCTGTGGGTTAGCCCCCGTTTTTCCATTGCCCTGCTCATTTTCATCCTTACTTCTTCGATATGAAAGGGCTTGGTAAGATAATCGTAGGCTCCTTTTTTAATCGCTTCGACAGCCGTTTCGATGGTAGGGTGTGCGGTGATCATCAGAAAGATAACATTTTTATTTGCCGCTTTGACCCGCTTGAGCAGTTCAATACCGTCCATACGCGGCATATAAAGGTCGGACAATACGACATCAATCTGCTGTTCTTTCAATATATCCAACGCCTCTTCACCGTCGGCCGCCACAAAAGGCTCATATTCAAGTTTCTTTAAAACATTTTTAAGTGTTTCACGAACATCTTCTTCGTCGTCGACGACCAAAACACGTTTAGGTTCCATTGCGGGCTCCTTGGTAATAGCTCTGCAAATGTTATCGGTTAATTCCGAATATTAATAAGATGCTTTCCATCAAAATAATGAAAAGCTGTGCGCTGCACAAGTGCTGAACAACTTAGTTTTCTTTACCCAGATATTCCTCGAATGAAGTCCACCGGTACCCGGTCAACAAGTGATCCAGCTTTAACAGATTGTTTTTTATGTTAAAATAATGCCTTGTTTTGCTGATCCTTCCCAGGGGCAACACCGGCTGCTTCTCATCAAATTCCCAGGGATGAATAAAAATAATCGCCGGTATATTTTCCGAATTCAATTTTGAAATCGCCCAATTAGTGAATTTTAGCGGAAAGATTCTCAAATACCCGCCGCCGCCGAATGGTATGTTTTTTCCCAGAATCCGTAACGTGGACATCGGGTATTCAATAAAATCCGGATCGTCATCCAGTGGCTGGTATTTCTGCCGGGGGGCATCCGGTATACCATACCGGTCATGATGGATCGGGTAAACCGAAGAATCGTATTTCAATCCAAGATTCCGGATAACTTCCCAGGCCCAGGAAGTTTGTTTAACCACTGAGAAGGTCGGTGCCCTGAATCCCAGAATTCTTTTTCCCGAAACATCCTGCAATATCTCAATCGATTGATTCAGGTCATTCCCGAACTCTTTGCGGTCCAGTTTGGTCACCATACGATGACTGTACCCATGGCTGGCGATTTCATGTCCCCGGTCTGATATCCGCTGGATCAATTCGGGGTACCGCTCTGCAATCCATCCGAGGATAAAAAAGGTAGCCGTTGCCGATTTTTTTTCGAACAGTTCAAGCAGTTTATCCACATTTGCAACCACCCGTGGTTCACAATCATTCCAGCTCTCCCGGGGAAATAAATGCTGAACCGCTTCGGGATGGAACCATTCTTCAACATCCACACTAAGTATGTTTTTCATAACCTTCTAAAAATAATGATTGCCGACGCAAAGTTTGTTTAAATACGCTAACCTTTGTCTAATTCGGCATATTTGTGGTACTTCTGAAGGGAAGGAGGGTATCCTTTTCGTTTTTTGAAGGAACGGCTGAAACTGGACAGTTCACTGTATCCGAGAATTTGCGAAGCCGTTTTGGCGGAAAGGTCCAGACGATCAAAGATGATCATCTCATAATAGGCCAGCAACCGCTGCATGAAATTACGAAAAGTAAAACCTGTTTCACGCTTGAACTCCTGGCTGAAGTAACCCTGACTGATATGCAGGAATTTGGATATTTTCGCTATGCTGCAATCCTTCAGGTCATGTGTTTCAATATATCCCATGGCTTTTTTCAGGCGCGGGGACAGCAAATCATATTTTATTTCAATTTCATTGTAGGGAATCTTTTTCCAGTAGTTTTTCGTCAGACCGGCAAGAATTTCGATCAGGCTCTGCTTCCGGTTCTCACCAATTACAATATGGCTGAAGTTATTGAATTCCGACTGTTGAAAATTGTCGATGTTCAAGGTATGGTAATAATAAACAAAATAGATTTGCGGGTAGCGATTGTAAAGATGCAGGAGCTCTTTTATTGCTTCCGCGTCGTCAACCGCAATCAGAATAAACAGTGAGGTTTTACTGCGCAGGTACTGGTAAACCTGATCCGCTTTGGTATAAAAATGAATATCAAGACCCGGCACCTGCTCCAGTACACGGTCTACTTCGTTCTTGATTTTTTCTTCGGTGTAGTAAATAATGCCTTTTAGCATATGCCCTCATAATTAAACAAGATTTTCTCCCAAATCATTTGAAAGTAAACTATCCACAAGCCGCATTTGGCATTGTGTTCATTATCACAGCGCAAAACCGATTTTTTCGCTTATGTGTAGTTTTTCATTTTGCAGGAATTTTTACGGCAATTATCCGCCTGTGCTGATGATCTGAGATTTATGTCACACTTTTTGTTTACATTCATATTATACTATGCGCTGTTCGATTTTATTTGGTTTATTTTTATTCGGCTGTTAACTCAAAGATTATAAAGCCGAAAATAAGTCATCGTGACCGATCTTGCGGTCTTCAATTTTTTACAAAAGGCTGAACAATGAGTGTTACTGCTATTCTCTTCATGGTTATTTATGCAACAGGCGCCATTCTTACCTTCATGAACCCCGTGTTCGGTGTGTTAACGTATATTTTTGAATGGCACAACCATCCGCCCTATATGTGGTGGGGAAAAATGTTGCCGGATATGCGCTGGTCGTTTTTAATCGCCGCGCTCACTTTTGTCAGCCTGCTTATAAACCGTAAAAAACTGCAAACACGTGCCAGGCCGGACTATTCTCCCGCCATCTGGCTCATTCTGATCGTAATCAACATGTACTTTGTTTCAACATGGTCGGCAATACTACCGGACGAAAGCTATCGCAAAGCCTTCGATTTCCTGAAAATCACCATCTTTTACATCGTAATGATACAAATCGTGCGCACGCAGAAACACTATCGCTGGGTAATTTGGATGTTGATTTTCGGAGTGGCGAATTTCGGCCGAATTGCTTTTGAAATAGGTTCCAACCGTGATCTTGGTTTTATTGCTCCCAACGCGACGGAGGAAAACGCCATATCGGCGCATATTGTTGCCGCGCTACCGTTTTTCGGAGTTTATTTCCTGCAGGGTAAAACATGGGAAAAAATTGTAACCGCGATTTCAATGCCCTTTGCTTTGAATGTTATTGTACTTGCGAACAGCCGGGCAACTATGATGGGCCTGGTTGGGGTTGGTATGGCTTCCATTTTCCTGTTCAAGGGTAAAACACGGGCCTGGGTAATTATGGGTATGATCGTTGTCGGTATCCTGTTTTTTTCGCTCACGAATGAACAATACTGGGAAACCCAATCCACCATCCAGTCATATGAAAAGGAGAGTTCGGCCATGAGCCGGATATATATATGGAAAGGCGCCATGGAAATGTTCAGCGACCACCCCTTCGGGGTAGGAGGTGAGGGCTTTTCCTTTTTATCCCAGAGTTACATAGACTATATCAAAGAAGGTAAATCGCAGCACAATACCTTTGTGGCGGTGTTAACGGACTGGGGGTTTATCGGCATCATTTTGTATCTCGGTTTTCTTATTCATTCATTTAAGATTTTATTGGAAGTTAAACGAAGGGCCAGGATTTATCCTGAATTGTACCATTATCATCTTGAGGCAACAGCCGTTCAGCTGGCATTTATCGGAATTCTAGTAGCGGGTATTTTTCACAGCCGGCAATATGCTGAAATTGTTTACTGGATCAGCGCCTTCGCCGTGATGCTGAAGAACAATCAATCCTCGGAACTGGCGGAGTTGGAACCGGCTGATTCCGCTGACAGTCTGGTGGAATCCGGGAGCATGATCCACCCCTTATCCGAAAAACTTAAAAACTGAAAAAAGCGACGGATTTTTCTTTACCGATGAACAATTTCAATCATAAAAAAGCGCTGGTTTTAGGCATAGACGATCGTGCTGCTCTGGCTGTCATCCG
>JAJRVZ010000136.1 GCA_024277055.1 Calditrichota bacterium | reverse complement strand
TAGCCATCAAAATACCAAGCGTAAAAACAATCTGAATCAGAATGAACCAGAATTTCGCTTCTCTGCCGATTTGCAGAATACGGCTTAATTCGAGACGCTCTCCGGCAATGGTCATGACCAGAAATCCCGACCACCACAGTACGACGTTACCGTATGCAAAATTCAGCAGCCAGAACAGGTTGCCGATCATCCATAAAAACGCACCGGCGCTCATCACGCCGAGGTGCAGGGAAGGGAATCGCTTCAATACAAATAAATAATGAACGGAAAGTATTGCGGCGGCGATGAAAAACATCCATTTTGCGACGGAAAGCGGTAATGCGGCAAATATGGCCAGCATCGCCGATGCCGTTAATATGGGTACCAGATAGGACCAGCGGTGTTCCGATGCAACAGCACGCTCCAGCCCGATTACCGTTCCGAGAAATCCGCAGACCATGAACGGACCGTGCAGTACCGGAAAGTTTTCGCTGATCAGCGGAATTATCCAGCCGATACGCATCAATCCGGCCAGTACGCCGATGGCCATGGTCAGCAGGCCGACGAAAAGAAGGGGTAACCGATATATAGCGACAGGGGTCTTGCTCATGTCTAGCTCCATAAAATGGGTATTGTTTGTTTAAAAGTTTATCGGTTGAATAACCGGATCGTTTTACTGTTTAATGACATTTCGATAAGGCGAACCGGGATCAATTTAAATACCTCCAAAACGTTTAACATATAAAGTCCCAGTCTCTTAAAATCCTGAACAAGAAACCTTCTGATCACCCAAACTAAGACTTCAGTATTTTCCCCGGCAGTTCACCGGTGAATTGCCCATCGCGCAGCACCGGTTTACCATTTACAAATACATGATCGATACCGCTGCAGTATTGCTTGGGGTTTTCAAATGTGGCATTGTCTTGAATCGTTTCGGCGTTGAAAACCACCAGATCGGCAAAAAAATTCTTTTCGATTTTACCGCGTTTCCTGAAACCGACAATGGCGGCCGGCAGGCTGGTCATTTTACGGATCATTTCATGAAGGCTGACGATATGCCGTTCCCGAACATAGTGAGCGATAGCCCTGGGAAAAGTGCCGTAATTGCGGGGATGCGGACTCCCGCTACTCCACGCCCCGTTTACGGTGCGGGCAGAGCCATCGGAGGCGATTACCGAATCGGGATGGGCAAGGATGCGTTCCGTGTTGGCTTCGTTCATCCCGAAACCGACCATGCCCACCCGGCTGCGTTCGTCGATAATCAGTTTGCGGGCGGCTTCAAAGGGGTCTATGTTCCATGCAGCGGCGATTTCCGGCAACCGTTTGCCCTGCAGATGTGCGTTCTCTTTCGAATGGATGCTTGAAACCAGTACGGCGTCCCATGAACCGAGCATGTCAATCTTGTCCCTTGTGTATTTTTCGATTTTTTTCAATTCTCCGGCGTCTTTCAGCCGGGAGAGGAATTTGTCGGTACCGCCTTCCCGTGCCCAGGTAGGGAACAGGTTGGCCAATCCCGTATTGTAAGCCACGTAGGGGTAGCGGTCGAAAGTCAGCCGCAGCCCTTCTTTTTGAGCTTTTTCGATCAGGGCAAACAGCTCATCGGTTTTGTGCCAGTTACGTCGACCTTCAACTTTGAGGTGGGAAATATTGAGCGGAATACCGGCACCGGTGGCAATGGCGATTGCCTCGGTTACAGCTTCGATCAGCCGGTCGCCCTCGTTTCGCCTGTGGGTAGTGTAGGGAAAAGCCGTGCCCCCCAGTACCGACGCTACTTTTGTGATCTCTTCCGTGGTGGCAAAGCTGCCGGGCGTGTATTCAAGTCCGCTCGAAATACCCCAGGCGCCGTCGGCCATAGCCTGTTCCAGCAGGTACTGCATTTTTTTTATATCCTCATTGGAGGCCGGTCGGTCACTGTTACCGATGACAGAATCTCGCAGGGTACCTTGTCCGACATAGCTTGAAAAATTGACCGCATGTCCGTTTTTTTTCAGCGCTTCAAAATATTCGGGAAACGATTTCCAGCTGACGGTGAAGCCTTCTTCGGGTTTGATGTTTTTATTCCAGCGCTCCCGCATTTCATCCGTCAGCGGGGCGACTGAATCACCGTCCATGCCGCCGACCTCTGTGGTCACGCCCTGCATGATCTTGCTTTCGGCCCGGGGATTGGCGAACAGTTTGATATCGGTGTGCGTGTGAATATCGATGAATCCCGGTGCGATCACCCGGCCGCTGATGTCTAACACCCGTGCAGCGTCACTCGTCCCGAATTTACCGATACCGATAATTTTGTCGTTTTTGATTGCCACGTCCAGCATAACCGGCGGCCGGCCGCTGCCGTCGATCACGGCACCGTTGATGAACAGGTAATCGATCTTGCGTGACGTGCAGGCAGTGATCAGCGGCGACAGCGAAAGCCCGGCTGTGGCGGCGGCGGTTTTTTTGATAAAGGTACGGCGTTTCATAAAACGGTTTCCTGTTCTGTTATTTTATCGTTGTGAAGTGTGGAATAATGTAATATATTCAATCCAGAAATTCCTCTCAATTCTATTTTTGAGGAATACCATATTCCGAAAGCAATTTTACTGATGCTCATTATTTTGTGCTTTTTACAGAAAAAGCTTATAATCAAACCCGCAATTTTCAAGAGAACTGAAGCCAATCTCCATGTATTACGGTTTGGGTATGGGCTGTGCGGGACGGGGAAGGTTTAGGCAGAGCCGGAAGATGGTGCTGCTGCGTTGATCACCCCGCTTACCAGAAATGAGAGGTGGAAAAGCCGTAGTAAATAAACTATGCATATTTTAGTGGGAATTTTATCCGCACCTGTCGGCTTTATCATCTGTAAACAATTCCGGGTTTAATTTGTGTAAATGCTTCAAATATATATTCCTGTCCCTCGCACTCTGTACGATCGCAATGTCTCAAGCCAGTTACGACAGTACCATTATCAACACCGGCAGGATGAAAACCTGGGTCGGCAACAGTACACGGACCTTCTCTTTCAATACGGATGCACAAACTTTCCGCCTCGGACGGGATGGCATCAGCCTGCCATCCATGGCCTGGTCCGACGGTGGGTATGAGCTGAACAATTATCTGTACCAGGGCGCATTCTGGGTCGGTGTGAATAACAACACCGTTCGGTTCAGTACTGAAACATCGGTCGATTTCACGGTAGTGGAAAACGGAGCGAATGAACCGGCTCCGCTGGTGGTTAACTATTCGATGACGGATGAGCAGGCCGATGCCGCAGATTATGTCGGTATCAAAACGATTTGCAGAATTTATGCCTGGCCCGATTTCCCTGATCAGGATTACCTTATTTACACTTATGAAGTGATAAATACTTCCGGAGCCGATATCGATACAATTTACGCCGGTTTACACATGGATTTTGATGTATCGGCTGCCGGTGGCGGCAATGGCCGGCTTGGCTACTGGGCAGACGACCTTGTGGGTTTTTTATTGAATATTTCATTTGACGAGATACCCGAATCCATTTCGTATATGTTTGACGCCGACAACCCCCGCAGTGCGGAATTTGACGAAGGCGGACGTCTGCAGCCTCCTGAAAGCAGGGGGTACATCGGTACAAGAGTGTTGGATTCGCCGCCGACAATTTCCGGTATTGCAGCCAACCGGCAGTCGGCGCACCAGTGGCGAGGCAACGGTTTTTTTATGCTGCCCGGTAAGGATATTTACCAGCTGTTACAGACAGGAAGCCTGTATGCCCCGCCAACTATTCCCGGTGACTATCGCTATATTCAGGCTGTCGGTCCATGGAATATTCCGGCCGGAGACACCCTGGGCCTGGCCTTTGCCATTGGTATCGGTGATGGCCTGAATGCCATGCGGCTTACCCTGGAACAGGCCTACCAGAAATATTGGAAAACGTTCAAACCGGATGATATCCCGAAAATAGTTTCAGCCAGTCCGGGATCTCCGGTTGTGGAAGTTGTATCAGGGGACAGTCGCAAGTTCCGTATCGGTGCTGTGGACGCAAACGAAGACTCTTTGATTTATGTCTGGACACTGGATGGTTTTTATATCGCGAACGGCGACTCCGTATTTAATTTTGAATCCATCGGACTGGATCAGGGTTATCATAATTTAAAAGTCACGGTATCGGACAGAAAGAATGCGGTCGGCAGGGAATGGGCAATTTTCGTGGTGCCACCCAAATCATTCAGCCTGAAGCCGAATTTTCCCAATCCGTTCAACGGCACTACCACGATTCCGATTGAAATCATTCAGACGGGAAAGGTAAAAATGACCGTATATGACGCAACCGGGCGCTATGTCGGACTAATATTTGAGAAAGTGCTGCTTGCCGGGAAATACCTGGTGACCTGGAGCGGCCGGGATTCCCGTGGCGGAACCGTGGCCAGCGGTGTCTATTTTCTGCAGCTGGATGCAGGCGATTACTCGGCCCGATTGAAGGTACTGTTTCTGCGATAAACGGATTTTTCGGGTTTTTTAAAAAAAAGAATTTTTTCGGGAATTGTAATCGACCCTACCGTCGTTAATATGCTACTATTTTCCGCAAGCGCCGGTTACAGCGCATTTCAGCCGGAAATTAAATTGAAATGGACACGGCTGCGAACGTCCATTTTACAAGGAAATCACGAATACAAAGAAAATTTTATGTTTGAAACCGTTAAAAATTACCTGATGCTGACCAAACCGACGATTATGCTGCTGGTGATCATTACCGGAGCTACGGCGTTATTCATGGAAGGCAGTATGCTCAGTGATCCGTTCGGATTTGCACTGGTTCTTTTTTCATTGTACCTGACGGGTGGTTCGGCTAACGCGTTGAATCAGTATTTTGAGCGCCATATTGACGCCAGGATGACCAGAACAAGCGGTCGGCGTCCGTTGCCGCAGCAAAAAATAAGCGCCTTCGGAGCACTCGTTTTTTCCGTTGCCATTGGCATCGTTGGCGTTTTGATATTTGGTTTTGTATTCAACTTGTTGACGGCACTGTTGTCGCTGGCTACCATTCTGTTTTACAGCCTGTTTTACACATTGTTGCTGAAGCCGAATACTCCGCATAATATCGTTATCGGCGGCATTGCCGGTGCAATGGCTCCGGTAGGTGCCTGGACGGCGGCAACCGGCCATTTCGAAACAGCGCCATGGATTCTTTTCCTTATTGTATTTTTATGGACGCCGCCCCATTTCTGGGCGTTGGCCTTGTTTTACAAAGAGGATTATGTAAAAGCAAGGTTGCCGATGATGCCCGTGATCCGCGGCGAGGCGCTTACCTTGCGTCAGATTTTTATCTATTCAATATTTCTGGTAATTTCAACCGTCCTGTTGTTTTTCAGCGGGGCCGGATGGCTATATCTTGTAACCTCCCTGGTTTTGGGTGCCCGCTTTATTTTCAAGGCACACAAAGCCATGGTTACGCGCGGTGAAAAGAACTTTCGAAGCCTGTTCGGTTATTCGATAGTGTACCTTTTCGCTTTGTTTTTTATGATCGTTGTTGATGGTCTGGTAAGGAAAAATCTTTTTCTGTAGTTTTGCAAAAAAATTTGTTTTGCGAATGTTCGTAAGAATATTTATAATACAGGCCAAATACAACAAATTTGTCTGAAATTAACTCAAATGAAACATGCCTGGGAGGGTTCGGTTTTTGATCAGGTTAAATATACCCGCCCGGATGCGTGAAAATCATAATTAAGGTGCGGATATATGGCTCAGATTTTTCCCGAATGGACCAACCGGCTTCCGGTTATCATCGGTGCGGCAGTGCTGATGTTACTGGTCGGCGTGGTTGGGTTTTTCTGGTATTATGGTTCCCCGAAATATACGGATGTAGGTTACCGGCCGGAGCAACCGATCAAATACAGCCACAAATTACATGCCGGCGACCTGGGGATGGACTGCCGTTACTGTCACTCTTCGGTTGAGCAGTCGCCCGTTGCAAATATACCGCCGACACAAACCTGTATGAATTGTCACACCCTTGTCGGGCTGGATAAGCCCACACTCGATCCGGTGCGCCAGAGCTGGACCAGCGGCGTACCCATTGAATGGATACGGGTGCACAAACTTCCCGATTATGCTTATTTCAACCACAGCGCACACCTGCGTGCCGGTGTAGGGTGCGAATCCTGTCACGGCAATGTGCGTGAGATGGAAGAAATCATGCAGGTACAACCGCTGAGCATGAGCTGGTGCCTCGATTGTCACCGTAACCCCGATCAGCATCTGCGTCCGCCGGAAGACCTTACCAAAATGAACTGGACACCGCCGGAAAACCAGGCGGAATTCGCCGGTCGCGTTAAAAAAGAATTAAACATAAATCCACCCGTAGATTGTTCAGGATGTCATCGATGAATAAACCGAGCAATGTTTTAAACAAAGAGTATTGGCGCAGTCTGAATCAGCTGGCCGATAACGAAGAATACCGCAAATATCTGGAAAACGAATTTCCCGAAGGTGCATCGGAGTTGAATAGTCCGATGAAACGCCGCAATTTTCTGGGGTTGATGGGCGCTTCTATCGCCCTCGCCGGATTGGCGGCCTGCCGACGCCCCGTGGAGAAGATTATTCC
Organism: Calditrichota bacterium; assembly: GCA_024277055.1. Classification (GTDB taxonomy): domain Bacteria; phylum Calditrichota; class Calditrichia; order JAJRVZ01; family JAJRVZ01; genus JAJRVZ01. Next base: position 13,181 of record JAJRVZ010000136.1, on the reverse strand, counting down.
CTATGTGGCCCAGCCGGAAGAGGTGATACCGGGAATTCCGAATTACTATGCTTCGACGATTCCCTTTGGTCTGGAATCGTTCGGTGTGATCGTTGAAAGCCATGAAGGTCACCCGACAAAAATCGAAGGAAACAAAAAGCATCCTTCCACCATGGGTGCATCGAATATTTTGCAGCAGGCTTCTATTCTGGATTTGTACGATCCGGATCGGTCGCAGAATGTGCTCAACGGTGGAAAGATAAGCACGTGGAGTGCTTTTGAAGGATTCTGGAAAGGGATGCATAAAGAATTCTCTGCCAACCGCGGCAAGGGACTTGCCGTATTGAGCCGCTCTTTTCATTCACCGAGCATGGCGCGGGCTCAGCATGATTTCATGAAAACCTTTCCACAGGCCCGCTGGGTAAATTATGAAGCAGTGAGTGATGTCAATATATATGCCGGATTGAAAATTGCCACAGGCAGGCCGGTGCAGCCGGTTTACCGGCTTGATAAGGCTAAAGTTGTTTTCGCACTGGATGCGGATTTTCTGTATTCCGAAACCGACAACATTCGCAATGCACGGGGCTTTGCGGACGGTCGCAGGCTCAAGTCGGAAAAGGATGACATGAACCGCCTTTATGTTGCCGAGGGAATATTTACCGTCACCGGCGGAATGGCGGATCATCGCCTGCGGGTGAACACTTCGCAAATCATAAATCTTGCTGTGGCGCTGGTGCACGAATTGAAATCACTGGGGGCACGATCAGTCGTGGCGGATCAGACAAAGCCTGTACAGCTGCCGGAGAAACAGGCGGTGTTTATTAACGCGCTGGCAAAGGACCTGATCGCCAACCGCGGCAAATCACTGGTGCTTGCCGGTCGGCGTCAGCCTGCAGAAGTACATGCCCTGGTTTATGCAATCAATAATACCCTGAAAAACACCGGTAATGCGGTTGAATACTATACGCTGGAAGATGCGGGCATTCCTGATCCGGATGAATTTGATCTGCTGATCAATGATCTGATGACCGGTACCGTGTCCACTCTGGCGATTCTGGGCGGCAATCCGCTTTATGATGCCCCGGCAGACGCCGGTTTCGACCTTGCCATTCAGATCGCACAACACACTATTCATCTGGGAAGCCATGTGGATGAAACCGCCTCCAAATGCGAATGGCATTTGCCGATGGCACATTTTCTCGAATCGTGGGGGGATGCCCGTGCGCTGGATGGCACGTTGAGTGTTGTACAGCCTTTGATAGAGCCGCTGTTCGGTGGGCGCAGTGCTCTGGAAATTGTTCAGTTGCTGGCCGACGGGACGCCGACCCGTGGTTATGAAATCGTGCAGCGCAACTGGAAAAAGGTTCTGCGTGGAAATTTTGAACACAGTTGGAAAAAACTTCTCCACGAAGGGGTGCTGGAAAACAGTGCTTCGAAACCGGTCGGCACGAAAATGAAGCCTGCGGAAATTGCAAAGGCGCTCAACGGCAGGTCGCCGGCAGAGGTTCCGTCGGCCCATAGTCTTGAGATAAACTTTGTTGCCTCACCCGCATTATTCGACGGTCGTTTTGCCAACAACGGCTGGCTGCAGGAATTGCCGGACAGTGTCAGCAAACTTTCGTGGGACAATGCCGTTTTGATGAGCCTGCAAACGGCTCAGGCGCTGGGCGTTAAAAACGAAGATGTCGTCCTGCTTGAATTTGAAGGCCGTGAACTCGCGGCGCCGGTATGGATTCAGCCCGGCCAGGCGGATTTTTCCATATTACTGGTGCTGGGTTATGGCCGTAACGCTGCAGGGCGGATCGGCAGCGGAGTCGGATTTAATGCCTATCGTTTACGAACGGTTAAGCATCCGGATTTCGCTACGGGTTTGAAAATCACTCCGACCTCCGAAGTTTACGAAATGGCCAATACACAGGATCATAACAGCATGGAAGGCCGGCCCATTGTACGTGAAGCTTCTCTGGAAGAATATCGTAAAGAGCCGAATTTTGCGCCCGAAATGGTTGAACACCCGCCGCTGGTTTCGCTTTGGGAAGAGCACAGTTACGAGGAAGGATATCAGTGGGGCATGGTAATCGACTTGAACGCCTGTACCGGTTGTAACGCCTGCACCATTGCCTGTCAGAGCGAGAATAATATTCCGATTGTCGGTAAGGAACAGGTACGAAACGGTCGTGAAATGCATTGGCTGCGTATGGATCGCTATTTTATCGGTGACATAGATGAGCCGGAGATGGTTTATCAGCCCGTTGGCTGTCAGCAGTGCGAAAACGCTCCCTGCGAACAGGTCTGTCCCGTTCAGGCGACGGTTCATGACAGCGAGGGACTGAATGTAATGGCCTATAACCGCTGTATCGGTACCCGGTACTGCTCGAACAATTGTCCGTATAAAGTGCGCCGCTTTAATTTCTTCAACTACACCAAAGATCTTCCGGAAATTGTGCACATGGCGCAGAATCCGGATGTGACGGTTCGTTCCCGCGGTGTAATGGAAAAATGTACTTACTGTACGCAGCGCATTAATGAAGGCAAATATGCAGCCAAAGCCGAGGGTCGTGAAGTAAAAGACGGGGAAATCGTTTCAGCCTGCGAACAGGCGTGTCCTACCAATGCCATCACCTTCGGCAACATAAATGATCCGAACAGCGCCGTGGTTCAAATGAAAAAACAAAATCGCAATTATGAATTGCTGGCCGAATTGAATGTACAACCACGTACATCCTACCTGGCCAAACTGCGCAATCCGAATCCTGAATTGGAAAAATCAAGTTAACATAAACCTATAAAGAGTGGCAAAGCCTGTGAGTGTAGCAAGCAATCAATTAGTTGAACAAGAAACCCCGTTGATTAGCGGGGATCAGACTTTCGCCTCGGTTACTGAAAAAATCAGTAGTATTGCCGAAGCAAAGACGCCGAAAATGTGGTATGTCGCCATCGGTATTTCCGCCTCCATCATGTTTTTCTTCCTGTTCCTGATCGGTTATCTGGTATGGGAAGGTATCGGTATCTGGGGGCTGAATATTCCCGTCGGCTGGGGCTGGGCGATCGTCAACTTTGTATTCTGGGTCGGTATCGGGCACGCCGGTACCCTGATCTCGGCCATCCTGTTCCTGTTCCGGCAGAAATGGCGAACATCGATCAACCGCTTTGCGGAAGCCATGACCTTGTTCGCGGTTATCTGTGCGCTCATTTTCCCCGGCATTCATGTCGGGCGTATCTGGATGGCCTATTATATGTTTCCGCTGCCCAACCAGATGTCGATGTGGCCCAATTTTCGCAGTCCGCTGTTGTGGGACGTTTTCGCGGTGGGCACCTATTTCACCGTGTCATTGCTTTTCTGGTATACAGGTCTGATACCGGATCTGGCCAGCATGCGTGACCGTGCGAAAACAAAAATACGCCGCTATGTACTCGGTTTCTTTTCGCTGGGCTGGCGCGGCGGCAATCGCCAGTGGCAGCATTACGAACTGGCATACCTGCTGTTGGCGGGTCTGTCCACGCCGCTGGTGCTTTCCGTGCATAGTGTAGTAAGTACGGACTTTGCAACCAGCGTCATTCCCGGTTGGCACACAACCATTTTCCCGCCGTACTTTGTTGCCGGCGCCATTTTCTCGGGTTTCGCGATGGTGAATACTCTGGCGATTATTGCCCGTAAAATTTACGGGCTGGAAGATTTTATTACGATCAAGCACCTGGAAAAAATGAATATCATCATGCTGGTTACCGGCTCGATGGTCGGCTACGCTTACAGCTGCGAATTCTTCATCGCCTGGTACAGCGGAAATGAATATGAAACATTCACTTTTCTGAACCGCGCCTTCGGTCCCTATGCCTGGGCATACTGGACCATGGTTTCATGTAATGTCATCGTACCTCAACTGTTCTGGTTCAAAAAGGTGCGCACCAGCGTTCCGATCATGTTCGTCATGGCGCTGCTGGTAAACGTGGGCATGTGGTTCGAACGGTTCGTCATCGTCGTATCTTCACTGTCGCGGGATTTTCTGCCTGCGAACTGGGATTATTACAGTCCGACCTGGGTGGATGTGGGCATGTTCATCGGATCCTTTGGTCTGTTTTTCACACTGTTCCTGATATTCCTCCGCTTTGTTCCGATGATCGCCATGGCCGAAGTGAAAGCTGTTCTGCCGCAGGCCGACCCGCATTTTTATCATGGTAATGGTCACCTCGATACCGCTGCAAATACTGTGGCTGTAAAAGAAGGAGGCAAGGCATGAAAAAAACGCAATACATGATTGCGGAATTTGAAAATCCGGCGGAATTGCTAAAGGCAGCAGAAAAAATACGTGACGCCGGATATAAAAAATTTGATTGTCATTCTCCGTTTCCAATCCACGGAATGGATGACGCCATGGGTATGAAGCGATCACCGCTCGGCTGGATTGTCGGCCTTGTTGCCGTGGTTGCGGTAACCGCGGGTGTCGTGCTTCAGTGGTGGACCAGTTCGGTCGCCTATCCGATCGTAATAGCCGGAAAACCGTTTTTCAGCTATCAGGCCTACGGCCCGGTTGCATTCGCCATAATGGTGCTGACGTCTGCCTTTGTCAGCTTGTTCGGTATGCTGGCATTGAACAAATTGCCGCAGTTCTATCATCGTCTGTTCGATTCCGACCGTTTCGGCAAAGTTACCGACGATGGTTTTCTGATTTCTGTTGAAGCCGATGATCCGCAATTCGATGTGAAAAAGACAGAAGACCTGTTAAAGCAGGTTGGCGGAAAAAATGTGGAGATAATAGGATGAAGTGCAACTATATTTGGCAAATACCGACTCTGCTGATTGCCGGATTGCTGCTGGCCGGGTGTTTTCAGGGCCAGCCTTCCAAAAAACCGCCGATTCATCTTAATCCGAATATGGACCATCAGCAGAAGGTGAAGGCGCAGGCGGAGAGTAAATTTTTCGAGAACGGGTCGGGTATGCGTCTGCCGGTGGAGGGAACCGTTGCCCGGGGGTATCTGCGAGAGAATACGGTTTATTACGGCGGAAAAGATGAGTCCGGAAAACCGGTGGCGAAAATGCCGGTAACGATTACTGAAAAGCTTCTTCAACGGGGCAGGGAACGCTATACGATATTTTGCCAGCCGTGCCACGACGGTACCGGAAGCGGAAAAGGTATCGTGGTCAAACGGGGTTTCATGCCGCCGCCGTCCTTTCATCTGGACCGCCTGCGCAACGCACCCGACGGTCATTTTTTCGACGTGATAACCAATGGTATCCGCAATATGCCGACATACCGGCATCAGGTACCGGTGGCAGACCGATGGGCGATTGTCGGCTACATCCGCGCGCTGCAACGTAGTCAGTCGGCAACAATCGGCGATGTTCCGCAAGATAAACGCAATGAATTGAAATAGTGAGGCTAGAAAGTGCAAGATTACCGTTTGACGGATAAAAATATCATTGGCAAACCGGCGTTGATTGTAGGTGTCGCCGGACTGGCGCTGAGCATGATCGGATATTTCATGGACCCGAAGCAATTCTTTTATTCCTATCTGGTCGCGTATGTTTTCTGGACGACCCTCGCGCTGGGTGGTCTGTTTTTCACTTTGCTGCACCATCTTACCGGAGCCGAATGGAGCACCGTACTGCGCAGAATTTCGGAAAGCGTTATGGTCTCTTTTCCCATTCTTGCCGTGTTGTTTATTCCCGTTGCCCTGGGAATGCACGATTTGTATCACTGGACGCATACGGATGTGGTGGTGAATGATAAAATACTGTCTGCCAAAGCCCCCTATTTGAATGTTACTTTTTTTATAATCCGTACCGCAGCCTATTTTGCGATCTGGTCTCTGCTTTCCTGGCGCCTGCATAAACTGTCTCTGGAGCAGGACAGTAATCCTTCACCCGAACTGAGGAAGAAATTCCGTAAAATCAGTGCTCCCGGTATGTTGTTATTTGCAGTGACCATCACTTTCGCCGGATTTGACTGGCTGATGTCTCTGGATCCGCACTGGTACTCGACCATATTCGGAGTGTATGTATTCGGGGGCAGTTTACTGGCTATTTATTCGTTTCTGATCATCTTCGGGTTGATGCTGCGAAAAAGAAATATTCTGCAGGATACGATCACCGTCGAGCATTATCATGACCTGGGGAAATTTCTTTTTGCCTTTACGATTTTCTGGGGCTATATCGGTTTCTCACAGTACTTTCTGATATGGTATGCCAACATACCCGAAGAAACGATCTGGTACCTGTACCGTTGGGAAGGCAGCTGGAGTATCATTACTATGATCATTGTACTGGGACATTTCCTGGTTCCGTTTATTCTGCTTATGCCGCGCGCGAATAAACGTAATCTTAAGTTTCTGAACTTCATGGCCGTATGGATATTTGTTATGCACTGGATCGATATTTACTGGCTGGTTATTCCCAATCTGCACCAGCAGGGTTTTCAATTATCGTGGATGGATCTGACGCTGACGCTCGGGATCGGGGGCTTGTTCATGTACTGGTTCTGGCGGAAACTCAGTGCCAATGCACTGGTGGCAATCAATGATCCGTCGCTGGAAATATCAATAAATTTCACAAACAATTAAGCGGAATTGGAATATGGCTGAAGTTAAAAACGGTTACGAAAAACGCGATCTGAACTTGAAATGGGTCGCCGGAATTGCCATTCTGAGCATTATTGTACTGGTAGTATTCCTGGTCTTGCTCGACTCGTTTTTCGTAGTTGAACGGGAAGCCCAGGTCTATGATTCGGTGTTGAATTCGTCAGCAAAAGATTATAAGGAAATCATGGCCCGCGATACGCAGATTCTGAACAGCTACGGGTATGTCGATAAGGCAAAGGGAATCGTACATATACCTGTCGAAAGAGCAATGGAATTGCTGGTCGAAGAATCGGCAGAGAAATAAAACAGAATAAAACTATTAAATAAATCGTTATAAAAGCCTTTGCTTACAGGTCAGAGGCTTTTCTTTTGAATGTTAACATGCGAAATATCATAATTTTAGTCATATTTAATCTGCTGCTTGCCTCACTGTATGGACAGGCGGTCAGAGAAGATATCCGGGCGTTGCAGGGAATCGACATCAGTGAGCATCTCGGCAAAAAAATTCCGCTGGATCTGAAATTCACGGACGACAGTGGACAACAGAGAATACTGTCTGAATTTTTTGACGGTGAAACACCGGTGTTGCTGAACCTGGCCTATTACGAATGTCCGATGCTGTGCACCTTTGTTTTGAACGGCACGGTGCAGGGTATGCAATCTCTTAAATGGAATGCCGGGAAAGAATACCGTGTACTTACGGTAAGTATCGATCCGAGAGAAAACAGCGATCTGGCCGCGCGGAAGAAAAAAATATATTTATCCGCCCTGGGCCGCGATATCGATCCGCAGGGTTGGGTATTTGCCATCGGTGAGGAACAGCCGATAAAAACTCTGGCCGATGCCGTAGGTTTTGAGTATTACTGGGATGAAGAGATGCAGCAATTTGCCCATCCGGCAGCCCTGTTTGTGCTTTCCGGGGACGGAACCATTTCACGTTATCTTTACGGTATCGAGTATAAAGAGCAGGATTTGCGTCTGGCTTTGCTGGAGGCCTCCGAGGGCAAGATAGGCAGCACGATCGATCGTTTTATTCTTTATTGCTTCCATTACGATCCGGACAGCCGCGGTTATGTGCTTTTTGCCTCCAACGTAATGAAACTGGGTGGTGTTGTAACGTTGCTTGTGCTTGGTTTGTTTCTGGGACTGTTCTGGCGCAAGGAAATTATCCGTCGATTAAAACCACGATCAGCTTAATATTGAAAATGAGGAATATATATTCATGAACGAAGGCGGAACCATATTCATGCCTCCGGCGAATTCAACCATTGCCGGTGAAGTAGATGCGTTATTTTATTTCATCTACTACACTGCACTGGTAATGTTTGCCATCGTTATCGCAGGAAGTGCGTTTTTTATTCTGAAATACCGGCACAAGGGTAAAAAATCTTTTACCTCCGGTATGGACCATAATTTCAAACTGGAAGTCTTCTGGACCGTTATTCCGACCATTCTGGTTTTTATTGTATTTGCCTGGGGTTTTAAAACCTATCTTAAAATGAATGTGGCCCCCAGAAACGCGATAGAAATAAAAGCCACGGGACAAAAATGGTTCTGGAGTTTCGATTATCCGAACGGCGCCAACAGTGTAAATGATTTGATCGTTCCGGCAAATAAACCCGTAAAATTGCTGCTTTCGTCGCGAGACGTGATACACAGTTTTTTTGTTCCGGATTTCCGCGTCAAAATGGACGCGCTGCCCAACCGTTATACCACTCTGTGGTTTAGAGCCGAGCAACCGGGCGAACACCATTTGTTTTGTACCGAATATTGCGGTACGGGTCACTCGGCCATGCTGGGTAAAGTCAAAGTGGTCAGTGAGGAAGAATACAACAGCTGGCTGAATGAATCAGGCAATATTCCGGGGGGTATGACACCGGTGGAATATGGTGCGGACCTGTATCAGAAACGGGCCTGTGTAACCTGCCATTCAATCGACGGACGTGCCGGCGTGGCCCCGAGTTTTAAGGGGCGATTCGGAACCGTCGAAACGTTGAGCAACGGGGAATCCGTAACGGTGGACGAAAATTACCTGCGGGAGTCGATTCTGAGTCCCCGTGCGAAAGTTGTCGCCGGTTACCAGCCAGTGATGCCTACCTTTCAGGGAATTCTGAATGATCAGCAGATCGATGCCCTGATCGCTTATATCAAATCGTTACAATAGCAAGGAAATCTGTAAATGAATACAATACCCGAAAAGCATTTTCTTAACGAAGAAAAGGGTCTGAAATCATGGCTTTTAACACTGGACCATAAGCGTATCGGAGTCATGTACCTTTACGCCATTATGTTTTTTTTCCTGATCGGTGGGCTGCTTGCGGTCGTTCTGAGACTGGAACTGACTTCACCGGGCACCGATTTTATTGAGGCTGAAACATACAACCAGTTTTTTACGCTGCACGGTGCGATTATGATTTTTCTTTTCATTATCCCGTCCATACCGGCAGCGCTGGGAAATCTCATCCTGCCATTGATGCTCGGCGCAAAGGATGTTGCCTTTCCCCGCCTCAATCTTGCCAGCTGGTACATTTACGTACTCGGTTCGCTGTTCGCTATATTCGCAATTGTGTCGGGCGGTGTCGACACCGGTTGGACATTCTACACACCGTACAGTACGGAATCCGCGGGATCCGTTGTGTCCATGACCATGGGAGTGTTTATTCTCGGGTTTTCATCTATTTTTACAGGGATAAATTTCATTGTCACCATTCATAAAATGCGGGCGCCGGGGCTGACCTGGTTCAAAATGCCGTTGTTCGTCTGGGGATTGTATGCGACGGCTATTATTCAGGTTCTGGCCACGCCGGTTCTGGGTATCACAGTACTGTTACTCATCCTGGAAAGGGTATTGGGCATCGGCATATTCGACCCGGCCATGGGCGGCGATCCGGTTCTGTATCAACATTTTTTCTGGTTTTATTCGCATCCGGCGGTATACATTATGATTTTACCCGGTATGGGAATCATCAGTGAACTGATCTCCACATTTTCTCATAAAAAAATATTCGGATACAAAGCCATCGCTTTTTCAAGCCTGGGAATTGCCTTTCTCAGCTTTCTGGTCTGGGGACATCATATGTTCACTTCGGGCCAATCCGAACTGGCGGCGATGATTTTTTCCTTTCTGACATTTTTCGTCGGTATCCCATCGGGAATAAAGGTTTTTAACTGGCTGGCAACCATGTATAAAGGACAAATCTCTTTCGAAGCACCGATGCTGTACACTTTGTCCTTTCTTTTTCTGTTTACGATTGGCGGACTGACCGGAATCTTTCTCGGAGCTCTGTCCGTGGATGTGCATTTACATGATACTTACTTCGTCGTGGCACATTTTCATTATGTGATGATGGGCGGAACGGTAATGGCCTTTCTCGGCGGCCTGCATTACTGGTGGCCTAAAATATGGGGACGTATGTACAGTGAAAAATGGGCGAAAATTGCGGCGGCTCTGATTTTTGTCGGCTTTAACATGACCTTTTTTACACAGTTTATTCTGGGTACAAAGGGTATGCCGCGCCGTTATTATAATTATCTGGATCAATATCAGCCGTTACATGCCTTTTCATCATTCGGATCATGGATTCTCGGCGCCGGTTTTGTCGTCATGGCCGTTTACCTGATCCACGGAATGCTGAAGGGAAAACCCGCAGGCAACAACCCCTGGGGGGCGTTGTCCTTCGAATGGACTACCAGTTCGCCGCCGCCGACTCACAATTTTGAGGAAACACCCGAACTGAAACACGGTCCGTACGATTACGATAAAGTTTTAGCAGAAACAACGATATAAGAGATTTTTATGAGCAATCACACACATGCAACACATCTGGCACATCATTTTGCAGACGAAGAACAACAACGCGAATCGGCAAAAATGGGTATGTGGGTTTTCCTGCTGACGGAAATCCTGCTGTTCGGTGGTCTGTTCGTTTTTTATGCCATTTACCGATCCTGGCATCCTGATATGTTTTATAACGCACATTTACAACTCGATGTTGTCATGGGGACGATTAACACGGTTGTTTTGATTACCAGTTCGATAACCATCGCGCTGGCGATCCGAAGTATGCAGGTGGATGAGCAGAAGAAGGCCGTCATTTTCCTGATAATTACTGTGCTGCTGGCAGCCACTTTCATGGTCATTAAATATTTTGAATACAGCCATAAATTTGAACTGGGCCAGTTGCCCGGAAAATTTTATACTTTCAAAGGAATACAGGGAAGTAATCCTCATATTTTCTTCAGTGTATATTTTGCCATGACCGGTTTGCACGGACTGCATGTACTCATCGGCATGGGAGTAATCCTGTGGGTAATACGGCGTGCGGCACGTGGTGAGTTTTCATCGGAGTATTACACACCTGTTGAGATGACCGGTTTGTACTGGCATCTTGTGGATTTGATCTGGATTTTTTTGTTTCCGTTACTTTATTTAATAGGATAGAAAAATGTCGGCACATTCTGAAAAAACACATATCATACCTGTAAAAACCTATCTGGCAATCGGCGGCCTGTTGATGGCGCTGACCATTGTCACTGTTCTTGTTTCATTTATAAATCTCGGAGGTTTTAATATCGTTGTGGCACTGGCTATTGCATCGGTGAAAGCGCTGCTGGTGGCATTCTTTTTCATGCACCTTTACTACGATAATAAAACTTACCTGATTATTTTTACCATCGGATTGATATTTCTGACAATCTTTCTGAGTTTAACCATGTTCGATACCCTGCGGCGGGATGTGGTGGACCCGATAGAGGCGCAAACAATCCGGAAAGACGCTATTATTTACCAGCAGGAAAAATAGTGCGTACCCGAAAAAACGCTTTCAGGTCGGAGTCTGCTAACGTTAAAAACGGTGCCAACGGATAAGATCATATTTCAGCTTTGACAAATAACAAATCGAAACACTAAATTATTCATCATTAACGCAGTAACAATCTATTTATGAAACTCTTTCAGAGATTTGCCTTCATATCAACGCTTGCAACATATCTGTTAATCTTTATAGGCGGATTGGTGCGCGTCTCCGGTGCGGGGCTCGGTTGTCCCGACTGGCCCAAATGTTTCGGCAGCTGGATTCCGCCTCTCAGTGCGTCGGATTTACCGGCCGGCTTTGATGCGTCCGAATTTAATTTTACTCTGGCGTGGATCGAATACATCAACAGGCTGGCAGGCATGCTTACAGGAATACTGATCGCGATAACGGCGGTACTGGCAATAATCCATATGCGCCGCCATCCGAAAATTCTCTGGGCATCGATTGCCGCGGGAATACTGGTAGCGTTTCAGGGATGGTACGGTTCGATCGTCGTCGCCACAAAATTGAAACCGGAAACAGTCAGTATTCACATGCTGCTGGCCATTCTGATTGTAAGCCTGCTGATCTATGCGACCCAGCGTAGTTTTTATCTGCAGGCGGAACAGAAAAAACCCCCATTCACCTACCCGCCGTTGGCACGGAAACTAATCCTCTTGCTGTGGCCTCTTTCATTTACGCAACTTTTGCTTGGAACACAAATTCGTGGCAGCATAGAAATATTATTGGATCGGTATCCATTGCTGTCAGGAGATCGAATATTCGAGCGGCTTGGATGGACCGTTCCCCTGCACACGATGCTTGGCGTGGCAACGGCCGGTTTAACGGTAATTACAATTTACCTGTTGCTGAAAATCGGTCGACATGCAAGTGAGCTGGTACGCCGGTCATCCTGGCTGCTGGTTGCAATAGCACTGTTGCAAATACTCGCCGGAATACTTATCGTGGCTCTGGACATTCCACCGGTCGGTCAGGTTTTTCACCTGTGGGGTGCAAGTTTGTTTATGGGAATTCTGCTGATTCTTTATCTTGAGATAAGCAGGGGAGAGGCCGGTCATGGTTGAAAAAAAAAGCAAATGGCTGATTTATGGTCTTGCAATTGTTTTCGGTATGGCGCTGATCGCACTGGTGGTCGTTGAAATCGCCGAACAATCTTTCGATGCCGTTTCAGATTTCGGACCAATGCCGAAATTTGAATTAACGGACGGAAACGGCCGACCTGTGAATAACAGGGTCCTGCTTGGAAAAATTACGATTCTTGATTTTTTTTATACCGGAATGCTGGCGACATCAAAGGAAATGGCCACATGCATGACCGAACTGCAACGCGCCTGTGAGACAAGCCCGGATGTCTGCTTTCTTTCAATATCGGTTCTTCCGGATCAGGAAATCGTTTTTCCGAAAGCAAACGAAGAATCGGTCGATCGGGAAAGAAAGAAGCGGCTCATTCTCACCTACGGTTCAAAGGAAACAGTGAATAAGCTCCTGCAGGAAATATTTATTTCGAAGAATAAAGATATATCGAATTTGCTGTTAATAGATCGGAAAGGACACTTGCGCGGCTATTTTGACTGGAAAAGCGATGCAAAACTAAAACGGTTGTTTCGCAATATAAAAAAACTTCTTCAGGATAATTCATGAATGTAACTGATCTTCCAACGGTAAATGCACTGCTGAACACGATCAGCGGCGTGCTGTTGATGCTGGCATACCGTCAAATAAAAAAAAGCAGGAAAGTAGAGCATAAAAAACTGATGATCAGTGCTCTGTGTGTTTCCGCGGCATTTCTTATTTCTTATACTTTTTATCATT
>JAJRVZ010000135.1 GCA_024277055.1 Calditrichota bacterium | reverse complement strand
TTCATGTTTCATGCCGAAGCCGCGGCGGTAGTATTTATTATCCATATCTTTTATTTTCTGCAATTTCAATTTCCTCGATTCGGTTCAGCTGCACCCAGATTTTGTCTTCTTTAAATTCGGTCAGGATATATTTCCAGTCTCCCAGCCGATTTTTTTCGACCGAACCGAACAGTTTCCGTTTTTTATTTTCCGTAAAAATTTCCCAGAACACATAACCGAAATTGGCTTCATCTTCACGAATGAGAAATGCGGGCGCCCGTTGTCCCGGTTCAATATGCGTCTCCTTTACCGAGCGCAATTTAAAGCCATGTTTTTTCAGCTGCCCGATAAATACTCCGGTCACCGGTTTTCCGTTCCAGACCAGCCGGTGGCTGCCACGGGTAACACCGCGTCCCAGAATTATATCCTCAATCGCTTCAATCAGCATGGTCTATGCTTAAAAAAAAATTCAGGTCAATTTATTCCATAAAGTGCTGATATACAAAAATATTCCTTTTTCGGAATGTCTTTGATTATTATTTTTTACGCAAGAGGAATCAGAATTACACGAAGATGTACATTTATATTGAAAAAAAAACCGCCCTTCCAAACGGAAAGGCGGTTTAATTAAGAGAAATTGCCGATTATTTCATGAGGATCATTTTCTGTGTCTTCACGAAATCTCCCGCAACCATTTTGTAGAAATAAACACCGGATGAAACCTGATGACCGGCATCGTTGGCACCATCCCATACAACCTGATGGTAGCCGGCTTCTGCATTCCGGTTGATCAGTGTGCGTACAATCTGACCGGTAATGTCATAGACATTGATCCGCACATCAGACTGTTTCGGCAACTGATACTTGATCGTCGTCGTCGGGTTGAACGGATTTGGATAGTTCTGTGCAACATCAAATGTGCGTGGAACACCGTTCTGATCTTCGATGCTGTTCACAGCATCCACCAGAATATCATCCAGCGTCAGCAGATCACCATCCAGGCCGACATAGCGGAAGGCAATCATGACTTCACCGCTGTAGGCGGAAAGATCGAGTGTAACTTCCGTGAATCCCCACGGTGTTGTTCCGTTTGTCGCATCGAGTACCCACAATACATCCCAGTTTGCGCCGCCGTCGGAGGAAGCCAGCACTTCAAGATGAGCGCCCAGCCAGAAATTATTGTAACCGAACCAGAAATTCAGGACCGGCGTGCTGAGCCCGGTGAAATCGAAGATCGGTGTCACCAGCCACTCATCGGAATCGAACGTGCTGTTCCACATCACTGAAGCGGCATATGCCCCCGAATGGACGTACTGTCCGGGAGGGCTACCGGATGATGTATCGATCAGTCCCCACCAGTAAATGCCGCCAAGAGCATTATAATTGATAGTCCACCATCCCGCCGGCGGAAAAGCGCCGTCTTCTTCAAAGCCTTCTTCATACGGGAAAGTATTGACGTAAGTAAAATCAAACGGTGTGGCACTTACCGTATCCGAAGGTTCGCTTTCACCGCTGGTATACATGGCTGTAGCAAAGTACCAAACGGTATTGCCGAAAGATACAGCGGAATCAACGTAAGTTGATGTCGAAGTAGTATCGAGCATGCTGAAGCTGACACCATCGGTTGATTTGTAGATGCTGAAGTATTCCAGTACTTTCGAGAGAACACTCATATCGATACGCCCGTTATAGCTGAGCATATCTTCAATCTCTTTCTTGTCGGTGCGATTTTCAAAAACAGCCCGGTCCATTACCGATTTCAGCATGGCTTTTGAAACACCGAGATTCAGTTCAACTTCTTCAACACCCGGATATACATTGGCCGTCAGCATCGGCGGATTAATCAATTCGGCATTCAGCGTAATGTCATCCAGATAGACCCACCACGCATCCGTTCCACCGTCGGAAACATAACGCCAGCGGATCCAGAACATCGATGCGGATGAGTAACCGGACAGATCGAAGGATTTCGGTACCCAGCTGGCCACTGCGCTGCTGTCGGCATGCAGCACGCCGAGGGTTGTCCAGTTCATTCCATCTTCTGAAACTTCAACAAAAGTCGAATCGGAATTACCGTCGCTATCATAGAATTCGCGCCACCAGAAATCGAGTACGGGGTTGGCTACCTGAGTCATATCGATTTTCGGCGAAACCAGCGAAACGCCTTCCGGCGGAGTCGCCTGATAACCGGCACGAACCGAATAGGAACCTGAATTTGAATATGCCGAACTCTGTCGCCACAATGGCGCAGAAGTGCCGATATCTCCGCTCCAGGCATATGGTGGAAAAGTGCCTTCAAAGCTCTCTACCAGTTCCGTAAACGGAGGAATAAGCATCAGTGTAATATCGATGGTTACATCATCCAGTACGGAAATACTGGAATCAACCGGCATATATCCGTCGCGGGCGAAACTAAGCGCATAGGTTCCGCTGTCCAGCCCGGCAAAGGCATAATACCCGTTGCTGTCGGTCGTATCCGTCCAGACTGCTTTAATCGGTCCTTCCAGAGTAACCACCGTACCGTAGAGCGTATCGGCAACATTTTCCAGTGTCACGGTGCCATCAACCGTAAAGGTCGGCGTAATGCGCGGGCCGTTCGGAGAAGGTACACTGTAATCGGTAAAGGTGTTATTAAGGTCTTCGCTGGTTTCATCAGCGCCGGTGATACCGTTACCGGCCGTATCCACCTGCGCACCTTCGGAATAATCTATACGATGTGTTGAGAAACCGAAGGAATGGGAAACCGCCGGCAGCTGGTTGGCAATCGGCGTATCATCCAGATAAGCAGTGGAGTCTGTTCCCGCATCCGGACCGTCAATGGCGACACCGGTTTTATCCACCGATTCATTCGGAGCAATCCCCGCATTATCGTAAATGAGGTAATCAACGTCTTTTACCAGATCGCTCATGCCATCCCAGAAATAAAGGACAACAAATTCGTCACCATTGGTCAGGCCGCCCTGTCCGTTAATTGAGCCCGGGAAAGCTTCGAGCATGTCCGGTGCATCTGAAGGTACGGCATGGCCGTCATCCCACAATTCATAGGTGGGCATCACACCATACTCGGCATAAAAAGAGGAATCCCCGGCCATAGCGATGGTCTGATACTCTCCCGGAGCAATACTCGCGCCCTGCGGGAACTTGGCGTGCCAGTCACCAAAGCCGCCGCCGCCGGCATGGGCACTGTCATCAACAATATGATAATAATAGGTGCCGCCACTGGCAAAGGTAGCATCGGTTATAAAATATCCGTCCAGATTAACCGTGGCATCATTGGGATTATAAATTTCAACATACTCTCCCGCCGTCGGCGTAACAACGATCTCGGAAATCAGTAATTTCTGTGTTCCGGAAAACGCATTAACCTGTAACGTACCCATCTGCGCCAGATCAAAACCGTTGTTGGAACCATCGATATCGCCGTAGGTCCAGGGACCTCCGTTGATGGAATAACGGTAGCAATAGCTGTAATCGCCAGGGTCTGTCATGGTAACATTTGCCATATATTCATCATTATTACCGACATCAGTATTAAAAGTAGTGGCTGTCCAGTTCCAGCTGGCATCGGTACGCGGATCGGTACCCAGTGCGCCGATACCGAGCTCGGCAACAATTCCGGCACCCTGTCCCGGAGAATCGGTAACGCCCGGTTCCCAGACCTGGCCATATATATTACCCGTGGTCTGGCCCTGATCGATAGTGATGGTATAGGGCCACTGCAAATTACACCAGTCCACCAGCGGTGTTTCTACCGGCGAATAGAACTGTATGGCCAAACCGTCAAATACCTGAGCGGCGTCCATATTGTAAGTGTATTGCAGGCCATCGGTAGCATCGGCATTTTCGATACCGACACTGGCTCCGGCGCCATAATCGGCGAAAGTTCCGGGCCCGCCGGTTACATCCATATACTGAAAGATGATGTCATTGGAACCTTCGTTGAAAATTGCTTCAAAAGTATAGAAGTCCGTGTTACTTGAACTGCGGTTCATATCCTTGAAAATTACCACAAACTGACGATTCGGGTAGTTTCCTATGGTTTTGGTTAACATATCCCCGCCGTAAGAGCCACCGGCTTTCCAGTCATCCCACATCGGGGCAATTACATTATCCGGGGTACTGGTGCTGGGAATCGGATCATTTACCCAGTAGCTGCTTGAATAGCCGGAGTGAGGTCCGAGCCCGATCCAGCCGTTCGTGGTGACGGTAATCTGGTTATAAGTATTGCCGTAGAAGTTTAGCGGGAACGGAAGGTCCACGGTACCGCGCCAGTCATCACCATTGGCAATACCTGTTGATGTGGCGCCCGCAGTGTCGATCCAGCTGTAGGTCGGAGCCATCGGATCGCTTGAATGGGAATCGTACCACATATATCCGTAAGTATCCGGTCCGCCAACATTCGGATAAACAATATAACCGTAAACAAAACCCGTAGCCGGATCGCGACCGACATTACCATTGGAAGAAGCATCAACCGCCTCAACATAATAGTATACGGAATCACCGGCTGTAGCTGCAGGAATGGCAGCAGAATACAGGGCTTTACCGGGAACCAAACTCATTGCCACCGGAGTGTAAGTTCCGTTAATATCATTTATACTGTAATAAACATTAGCAGATGCGATACCGCTTGGATCTGCAATATCGGCAACAATCGTCACATCGCCGAATCCTTCGGTGTGGTTCCAACCGAATTCCAGAGTTGCAACATCCGGCGGCGTTCCGTCAACATTACTGCCGCTTACCAGTACGTTGTCAATACCCCAATAGTAATCCCAATTGGCATTGTAATAGTGAAAACGTACCTGTACACTGTCCGTGTTGGCAGCGATGGAACTGATGTCCAGCGAAGCATTTTCCGTAGTCGAAGAAGTGTATTGGGCAACATTCGTCCATGTTCCATTCATTCCTACGCGAACATCGACGTCACCGATGGAACTGCCGAATTGTCTGAAATAATGATCGAAGGCCAGTGTAATATTTGAATAGAGCGTACAATCGATCCAGGGTGAAATAAACTCTTCATCCATGTCTACCGAGCCGGCATTATCACTGTCAACGATAATGAAAGTGCTGTCCCAGATGGCATCCGTCCGGCCGCCCGGATTGGTGTCCGTCCATGTCAGTCCATCGGAAAATCCATCAACAATGGTCCAGGTATTTGTTGTGTCCATTCCGCTGTTAAAATCATCAATAAAAAGAGTGTCTCCCGCAACTTTATTGGCGTTTATACTATACTTTCCGCCTTTGAAAAGCTGCACGGTAGCCCCATCATCCTTTTCCTTTTTTACTTTGCCGTCCGTTACAGCAGCGGCAGAAACAAGGAACGGCACGAGCACCGCTATAAATAAAACTTTGTAATACCATCGATACATAAAATTTCCTCCTAAACAAGTTTCTTTGTTTCCAAACTATAACAAGAATACAACCCCTTACATCACCTCCTTTTTGCAGAGCGTTAAGAATTTATGAACTGAAATTGAAGTTTGTTTGCTATGATCAAATGGCGGTTAAAAATGAATCCTGATCCATTATTTATATTGCCCGGTATTCTATTACAATATTTCATACTGTGTTGAATTGTATTTTCCTCTTATTCTTCCAGCCGGTAGGTGCTGACGGCTGAGTTATTGACAATAAAAAAAATCCTAAAAAAAAGCAAACAAAAAATGAACAATCTCAACTTTTATTCATATTTTTTTGAATAAATGTGATCAAGACTGATAAAATGTCAATATTCACGATAATTTCGGGCCGGGCAAATGTATTCGTCGTTTCCCGATCTCAAAATTTTGCCTACCGCAACAGCACCATTCTTTTAACCTGTGAAAACTTCGAACTGCTCAGACGCAGCAAATAAATTCCGCTGGCAACCGATCCGCCTGATTCGTTTGTTCCGTCCCAGGTAAGCTGATGCCGCCCGGAACTCAACCGTTTATCAAGCAATGTTTTTATTTTTTCACCAAGAATGTTGTAAACTACCAGTTTTATTTTATCCGTGACAGGTATGGTAAATTCTATGGTTGTTTCCGGGTTGAACGGATTCGGAAAATTCTGTTTCAAGGCAAAAGACGAAACTAACTTATCCGCCGGTTTATTAATCGATACTACCGTGGGCAGCGGGGGTATCTCCGGCAGATGTGCCTCCGTCCCGATGGCAAATATTGCCGAACCATAGGCATCCAGTGTGACCTGGAAGCTGACCAGTTCG
The DNA here is from genome assembly GCA_024277055.1 of Calditrichota bacterium. Taxonomy (GTDB): domain Bacteria; phylum Calditrichota; class Calditrichia; order JAJRVZ01; family JAJRVZ01; genus JAJRVZ01. The sequence goes on along the minus strand of JAJRVZ010000135.1, from coordinate 4,188 downwards.
CTGCCGATAACCTGGTAGCTACTGTCCTGAATCAGGTCGTTTACCCAGTAAGTGCCGGCTGCATCGAACGGTTCCGTAAAAATCATCCCGGATGACACCAGATTCAGCGTGACTGTTTTTACCGAATTGCTGAAATTAACAACGGTGATTCCGTTTTCATCCTTCCAGGGACGCAAAAAAGCAAAGACAATACCATCGCCGGTTGAGATGCGCAGGAAATCGGAAGCATCCGAGCTGTTTACCTGCCCGTCGTTATTGGTGTCTTTTTTATGTTGATTGAAGGCGGGAAACTGGCCCCGAATATGTGCCAGTCGCTGATAATGCGGCTGCAATAATTGCTGCCCGCCAAAATTCCAGTCGATTATGCCGCGCCGGCGGGTGTTTAAATCCGGTTCGCCCGGCTGGCCCATACCCTTCCCGAAACCGACCTCCTGGCCGTAGTGAAGTACCGGCAATCCCGGAACAGTGAACAACACGGTCGCGATCGGCATGGTACGTTCGAAGGAATTATAAATATAGGAAATGCGGTCCTCGTCCTGATTTTCCAGAAAACGCAGAAACCAGGAATTCTCCCCTGGATAGAACCCGTCGTTTTGCAGGGTATTGTTCAGATTGTTGACCCCTCCGGAGCTGAAGGAGAAGGATCGAAAGGCATTATATCCGATCCAGTCATAGGCGGCATCCAAACCGAAACCGTGGTCGGCGAAATTATTTTCCGAGCCGACGCCGGTTCAGTCCGTTTCACCCAGCAGAAGGATGTCCGCTCGTAAATGTTTCAGCTGCTCACGCAAAGGTATTCCGAATTGGCCTTCGCCATAACGGTTGTGCGGCCCCCAGTAAACATCAAACCGAAAACCGTCAACACCGAATTCCGCCATCCAGTATTTGTACACATCGATCATGTATTGCCGGGCGTCGGCGTCCGTCCAGTTCCAGTTAAGCAGCACTTCGCTGTATGAGCAATAATAAAAAATACCCGAACCGTTGCTGCACTGGCCCTGACCCCGATCGTCGTGTGAAATATACTGGGTCTGATAATAATTCCAGTATTGAGAAAAGTCCTGGTAAAGCATGGCTTCCTGAGCAAATCTGTGCAGGTTCCCGCTGTGATTGGGGGTTACGTCAAGGATCACTTTTATGCCCATATTATGAGCGGTCTGAACAAAATCTTTGAAATCCTGGTTGGTACCGTAGCTCTGCTCAATATTCATAAAATCTTCAATATAATATCCAATGTTGATTTGATTATCCACGTTGCCTGGAATTTCCATGACCGGTAAAACCCAGATGATGTTAAAACCCATATCACGTACATAATCCAAATTATCGGTTGCCGCCTGTATCGTGCCTTCCGGAGTAAAACCTTTGATAAACATCAGATATACCCGGCCCTCGCGTACCCACTGCGGATTGTTTTCCAGTCCCGGAGCTGTTAGTTGCCCTGACGCGGCATCCACAGAAAAAAAGATGCGGCTGGAATCGGCATTGCCCTCGGTATCTTCGACACGCAGCTGCAGATAATATTCGCCGCTGACGGACGGTAAGGGCACGGAGACCAGACTGGATGTCGTCCCGTTTATGCCCAGCGGCTCGGGATTGCCGGCATCTTCTTTCCATAAATATGTCAGATTCTGTCCCTGTGGATCACTGCTGGCCGTACCGTCCAGATCTATCAGGGAACCATTTTGTGAAATGTTGATTTGCGCAAAAGGATTCTGTTGTGTTTTCCTGAAAATGTCAAGCGGCTGGGATTGCTGCAGATGCTGCCCGATCTGTGCCTGTAGAATAAAACTGTTATCGCCCGGCAGCAAGTCGAGTGTTGTGTCCACTTTTCCGTTGATTACACGGACATTCCAGGTTGTATCCGGCCGTATAATCTGTGCTGAAATAACTGTTGAATCAAAACCGCCGTTGCTGCTGAATATTCCGCCCTGCAGGCGCCAGCGTGGTTTCCATGTTTCCGCCGGAAGCGTAAAAAATTGTACCAGATTAGCCGAAACAACAAAACTGGTTGTATCGAAATTGCTGTTGCCGGCATCACTGCCCGCCGTCAGCTTAAGGGTGTGCGGGCCGTCTTCCAACGGCTGGGAGGGAATATAAGTAAACAGATGGCTCTCGCTGTCGTAACCGCTGCCGATGCCGGTGTAATCGGTTCCATCGATGGTCACCACAATGGTTGAAGTATCCACACTACCATTTACGGTTGGAAATATATATGCGGATATTTCCGGGAAACTGCTGCGGACGGTTCCCGAGGCAAGGGTATTGTTCGGCAACAGGTAATGTATCGTCGGATCTTTGATATACAGATATGAATTGTTAAAATCCTGAGGATTACGGCGCGGATTCAGCGGATCCTGCAACCAGGTACCGTCCGCATAAAATTTGTACTGATAGGCACCGGGTATGCCGCCGGAGGGGTTGGGAGGCGGATTCGGTCCTCCGACACGCAGGCGATAGGTTCGTTCCCATCGGTTTTGAGCGGAGTTGAATGTCATGCGCGTATTGTTGCCGATCGTCCAGCCGTTGAATTCACCGGGCAAATAAACATTGCTTGCCGGGCTGTCCGGTGAGTAATAAAAGATTACGTCAACGCTGTCTTCCTGGGCACTTAATGTTCCGAACATCAACATCGACAGTGCTGCTAATTGTAGTATTGTTTTCATTGGTTGCTTTCCTGATTTATTTTAATTTTCATTCATAGCTGTATACCATAAAAGCGGTTCACCCGATTTGACGGTAAACCTATCCTGAGGTTTGCTCCTGGTCTCATCGCCGGTGACAGGCTGGAAAAGAATAACCGGTTGTTTCGATAATTTTCTTACTTCGTATTTAAAATCCCGTTCCGAAAAATTCAAATATATACCGAAAGTAATTTTATCGGTTCCGTATTTCAATACCAGCAGTTTTTCGTTTTCCTCAACACGGATAACCAGCCTTCCGTTTTTGTATTCGGAAATTTTTCGCATCCAGCGTCCCAGGGTTGAATAGAAAACCTTTAACGGTGAAGCCGGCACCGGCGCTTTCGTTGCAGGCTTATCAAATAAAGACGGCCGGTCTATGGCACCGCTTTCCTGCCCCCCGTAAATCAACGTAATCCCCGGTAAAGCCGCCGCCAGCGCCACATAATTGTAAAAACTTTCCCTGCCGAACACGGCTCTGGTGCGGGGCAAATCATGGTTTTCGGTAAAGCGCAGCATCAGTGCATTTTCCGGTAACACCGCCTGCTGCATGGTAATATATTCTGCAATGAACCGCAGCGACCGCCGCCGTTTATGCACATCGGTCATCAGGTTATAAAGTGTCCAGTCGTAACAGGCGTGAAAAGGACCGAACAAACTTATGGCCTCCCACTCAGCCATCAGAAAGATATCCTTTTTTATTTTCAGCAATTCCCGGCTGAGCTGTTCCCAGAAATCAAGCGGAACCAGCCCCGCCACATCACAGCGAAAACCGTCCAGGTCAAATTCTTCTATCCAGTATCGGGCTACTGATTTCATATAGTGCCGGGTCCGGGGTTGCGTATAATCAAGGTCACAGATATCACTCCAGTCGGTAATTCTGCGAACCGGTTTTCCTTCTGCATTCCTGTGGATCATTTGCGGGTATTCTGCCGGCGCCGTATTATACAATGCCACGTGATTGGCAACAAAATCGCCGATAACCCGCATATCCAGATCATGGGCGGCGGAAATTAATTCCCGTAATTCCGACTCCGTTCCCAGGGCCGGGTCAATTGCAAAATGATCTTTTATCGAATAAGGGCTGCCCAGCCTGCCTTTACGTCCCTGTTCACCGGTCGGATGAAAGGGCATCAGCCATATGGTTTTAACGCCCAGTTTTTTCAATCGGGGAAGTTCCGCTTTGAATACCGCCAGCGGCTTTTCTTCAGCCACCGTTCGCAAAAACACTTCGTACAGGTATCCTTCCAGCACCCACGCCGGTGTTGAAACGACCCTGACCTGCGGAGGATCGCGGAACGGTTCGACCCCCAGCAGACGTCGCTCCCGTCTGACGGATTCCTGTATTTCAGCAAGCGTCGTCAGCATCAGAATTTAATACCGGGATGCCTGGATTTGAGCAGTTTATCCAGATAGGTTGTCTCTCCGTTTTGCATTTGTGAAGCCGTCGTACTGACACTCTGGCCAAGACGAATTCCATAAATTGTGATATCAAGAATGATATGAT
>JAJRVZ010000134.1 GCA_024277055.1 Calditrichota bacterium | reverse complement strand
TATATGGACGGCCGATGAAGTCTTTATACAATTTTGGTACTTCGTATCCGGCAAGCAGGAAATAATTGCTTTCCCAGTCTCCGGCCGGCAAAACAATTCCGCTTTGCAAACCGGCGGTGGACCAGTGTTGGGCATAGGAAGCGGAAAAAACAGAGATTGAAATCACCAGTATCTTTATAGCCTTCATAGCTGCTCCTGTTTTCGAATGAGTTAAAATGAAACGCCCTAAATATACTATGTTAAAGGTTGAATTCGAAGTTTCGGCAGAAAAAAAATAAAAAAAAAGGTCATCCGGAAGAATTGGATGACCTTAAAGGTTGTAAATCTGTTACATATCGAAGTTTACGCCGAAAACAACATCAAGAGTATTGAAGTTTGAAATCAGATTATATTTCGCTTCAACGAATGCATTCATTTCCCCTAACTGGAAAACATATCCGGCCAGCGGATGAAAACCAATCTTGCTGTCATCGGTCGAAATGGTAGTGGTTCCTAGGAAACCCAGGTCAACGGTGGCTTCCCAGCTGAGTAAATTATAACTGATTCCGCCACCAACAAATGCACCTTCAGGTTTGCCTGAAAGATAATAATGGACGTCTTCCATAATTTGAAAGTTTGACAATGTTTGATCAAAACCATTTTCATCATTGCTGACGGTCCAGTAGTTCAGCCCCATAACCCAGTACAATCCGTCGGACAGTTCGCCAAGATAAGCGTTGGCACCGAATTGCAATCCAAGGTTGTCGAATGGCGATTCCGGTAAAACGATCCCGGCTTTGGCCCCGATTCCGGTGAATTCGATTTTCTGAGCTGATGCAGGAACAAACATAGCAATACACAACAGAGCGATAATAAGGTATGAATACCTTTTCATAAGAACCTCCATAGGTTAGGTTAGATTAACAGACAATAAACAGTGTTCAAGTAACGTGCCAATTCGGGTTTCCCTGCCAAAGTGCCTGAAGATGGGCAGTTTAAATTGATAATAAAAATTTCCGTTGCTAATTGGCGACAGCAATTCAGTGAAATATGTCGTCAATTTCAGACAATTCTTGACTTCCCTTTAAAAATTATCTGTATTTCGGATACCAATCAGTCCGATCATTCTTCCGCTTTGTTTGCCGTCTCTGCGGAAGGAGAAATATCTCTGTTCCAAACATTTCGTACAGTGATTCAGGTCAAAAATATGATCGGGCAAAACATTTTTTTCTGTTAATTGATCAAATAAGAATCCATACAGATCAAAATATCGTTTTTGCCGGTCCGGATGTTTTGTCAGAAATTTTTCATCAACCTGTTTAAATACCACTTCACCCACCTCAAAGCATTCTTTCTGAAGTCCCGGACCGATGGCAACCCGTAATTGTTCGGTTTGTATTCGGTACTTTTCAACGAGCAGATCGAGAGTGGCCGGCACAATGCCGCTAATAGCTCCCCGCCAGCCGGCATGTACCGCGGCGACGGCTTTTTGTTGTGGTTCATAAAAAAACAACGGGAAACAATCCGCCGTCTGAATTGCCAGAAAGGTATTCGGTTCATTCGTGATCAGCGCGTCACAGCTTTCATATACGCCCGGCTTAAAAACAGCGGCTATTTTTGTGCCGTGAATCTGGTCTGAGAAGGCGATCTCCTTTTCCGAAATCCCGAGTTTGCTGAAAAATGATTTTCTGTTCCGGAGTACGTTGTCAGGGTCGTCACCGGTTTTCAAACCCATGTTTTGTCCATCATAAGGACTTTCACTGACGCCTCCAATTCTGGTTGAGAATGCACAAACCAGTTCGGGGAACGGTGTAAATATGGAAAACCGGATCAATGAGGGATCACTGTTCATAAAATTCGGCTTATTTGACAGAAAACGAAGAGATTTTTCATGGCTGTTATGTTTACCGGTACTTCAGTTAAGCGGGATGATTTGATTCAGAGCATATTTTAAAAGTCTGGTTCTGGTATTCCTATGGTCGGCGTTCAGTAAAATATCCATAAAAACACCCCGGAAGCGTCCGGCGCTGCTCAGGCGGTTGAAAACTTCCGGTCTGGAAAGCAGGCGTGGGTTGTCCCCGAGTGCGGCAAGCAAGAAATTTATGCTGTCATATCCCATCATATTGAAATTATCCGGCGTTTTGTTTCTCTCGTTACGGTAATCATTCCTAAATTTTTTGTAATCCCAGTTCTGTTCATCCAGATATCCGGTGGTACCGAAAATCAATCCGTTTAAATAGCTTTTGTGTTTTTTTAATAAAGGTATATCATACCAGTCCTGATTTCCGAGAATCTGAGCCTGAATATTACTGTAAGCAATCTGCGGTGCGATGAACTGTATATCTTCCTTGTAAACCGGGATAAACAGTCCGTCGATGCTGTTAACCGGAATATCCGCCGAGTCGATACGTGTATGAGTTTCTTCCAGTTTTTCTAGTTCCGTCTTTTTATATTCAATGTACAAAGAATCGAGTTGCTCTTCAGTTGTTTCGGGTGCGGCGATCATTACCGAGTCCGCGAAGGTCAGTTTTAATCCTTTGCGCTTTATTTTCATGAACTGCTTGTAAAAATCCTGGTCACCGGGGTAATACCATTCTTCGGCGACTATTTGACAATCTTCCTCTTCCATCGTGTCCATGAAACTATCCACCAGTTTTATAAAATGGTGATCAATGGGTGCAAGACTGGCAATCCGGTTAACTTGTAACGAGTCGATAGCATATTGGGCGATATTTTTACCAAGGACATCCACCGGGGTGCTTAACTGGAAAAAGTAATTACTGACCGACTGAACATTGGGCTCCGTTGAAGTCGGGCTGAGCAAGGCGATTTTTTCATAATCCGCTACGGCTGCACAGGCGGTGCTGATGTCATTTTCAACCGGGCCTACCACCGCCAGGATGGAAGGATCGGCGGCAAGTTTTTTCAGTTCCGAGAGGGCCGTGGTCAGGTCATCCCCGTAATCTTTGGCTACTAATTCAATACTGACATCATGTTTTTTGTTGAAATGATCGGCTGCAAACTGCATTCCTTCGAACAGCGCCTGGCCGACCTCACCGTCGGGTCCGCTGAGCGGCAGCAGCAGACCGATGCGTAACCGGTTTGAAAGTCTGGTGCGGTTTTGACGGAGAATCATCTCAGCTTCAGCGGAAAAAGAACTGTTTCCGGCGCTTTCCAGTTCAGCCGAAATCAGTTCACGGGCTGCTTTGAAATCTCCTTTGTTCATTAAAATATCCGATTCGGCCAGAGCAAGCAACAGTTTTCCGTCAGCGGATAGATTCTGTTGCTTAAGCAGGTTTCGTTCGGAAACATCGAGGGCGTTTATATAGGCAGCGCGCACCATGGCGGCGCATTTTTCAAACAGTTTGTTATTGTCCGCCGCATCCATTGCCAGAATCCAGGTTTTTACCGCCGTGGCCCTGCGTTTAAAGCGCCAGTACGAATTTGCCATTACGTAGAGTATATCGTCTTTATAGGAACTTCGGGGAAAGGTATTCAGAAATTTTTCTCCGAGATTAAGAGCGGCTGAATAATCCCCCAGCTTATACTGCGACTTGGCCAGCATAAGATAATTGGCGGTCAGATAAGTGTTGGCCGGCAGGCGCGAGATAACCAGCGCAAAGCTTTGCTCCGCTTTTTTATAATTACCGGCCTTATAAAAACTGAGTCCTTTTTCGAACAGCGCTTTTTCCCGCAATGTTACATCCTGTGCAGGCAGGGATGCAGACACAAGCAGGAAAAACAGAAAAACGTATTTTCGCACCGATGATTCTCTCTAATTATTCAACTGTAACACTTTTGGCAAGATTCCGCGGCTGATCGACGTCGCACCCGCGACTTACGGCGATATAATACGCCAGTAGTTGCAGCGGTACGACCGCCAGAACAGGACACATGGCCTGCGATGTCTCGGGAATATAAATGACATGATCGGCAAGCCGGGCGATCTCTTTGTCGCCGTGATTGGCAATAGCTATAACCCGTCCCTTTCGCGCCCGAACTTCCTCAATATTACTGACGACCTTGTCGTAAATCAGGTCTTTGGTCGCCAGGAAAACGACGGGCATGTCTTCATCGATCAGCGCGATAGGACCGTGCTTCATCTCAGCAGCGGGATATCCTTCGGCGTGAATATACGAAATTTCTTTTAATTTTAAAGCACCTTCCAATGCAACCGGGAAATTTAATCCCCTGCCCAGGTACAGAAAGTTACGGT
>JAJRVZ010000133.1 GCA_024277055.1 Calditrichota bacterium | reverse complement strand
TCAGCCACCATGGCTGATATCGAAATGCAATCCAAAAAAAATGCTGATAATGCAAGCGAAGCCAGCAGGATTTCAAATGAAAATCGTTCGGCGGCCGAAAAGGGTAACGAGCAGATGCAGAACATGCTGGCGGCCATGTCTGAGATTAACGATTCTTCATCGAAGATTTCAAAAATCATTAAAGTAATAGATGAAATTGCGTTCCAGACAAATCTGCTGGCATTGAATGCAGCGGTGGAAGCTGCGCGGGCCGGCGTTCACGGAAAAGGGTTTGCCGTTGTCGCGGAAGAAGTGCGTAACCTGGCACAACGCAGTGCAAAGGCTGCAAAAGAGACGACACAGCTGATCGAGAGTACTGTGGAACGTGTTGAGAAAGGTACCAGAATCGCTAACGAAACAGCACAGGCACTGGAAAATATTATTACCAGAATCGGGAAAATATCCGACCTCGTGGAGGAAATTACAACCGCTTCGCAGGAACAGGTTCAGGGTCTTGAGCAGGTTAACCAGGCACTGGTTCAAATTGATCAGGTAACCCAGGCAAACACGGCGAATTCGGAAGAAAGTGCGGCGGCGGCGGAAGAACTGCACAGCCAGGCCGTTCAATTGCGTAAAATGCTGAGCAATTTCGTTTTGAATTTCGGAAACCCCAGCAGTGCCACCGCCATACATGATTCACATAACCCTGAAATTGCATTTACAGACCCCGGTAACAATATTGATAAGCAATTAAACGGTATCGGCAGGCCGAAGGGTGAAACAGAACAAGGTAATTTTATCGCTCTGGACGATGACGAATTCGGCAAGTTTTAACCTGCGTTTCGAAACACAGGACCCTAAACCGTTGCCGGAACAATAAGCAAAGGATATTTTACTGCAGGAATCGTATTATGGTTGAAGAGAATGAATTAAATAATCGCGATTCACAAAGTGATGACGGCCCGGAAAACAAGTATCTGACTTTCTGCGCAGGAAAAGAGGAATTTGCCATTCCGATTCGCTATATTACCGAAATCATCGGCATCCAGCATATAACAGAACTACCTGAAATGCCCGACTATCTGATTGGTGTGATAAACTTGAGAGGACAGGTAATTCCGGTGATTGATATTCGTCTTCGGTTCAATTTGGAGCAAAAAGAATACAATGACCGAACCTGTATTATCATCGTGCAGCTGCACTCCAATAAAGTCGGGCTGATCGTGGATTCCGTAAGCGATGTAGTTGATATTCCGAAAGAGCTGATAGACCCCCCGCCTAAAATCCGCAAGGGCGGCCGGAACCGATTCATCAGCGGTTTGGGGAAAATAGACGATAACGTGAAAATCCTTATCAATACAAACCAGTTACTGTTTGACGAAGATCTGGAAACGCTTCCGGAGATGGCTCAATCCTGATCACCGGAGCCAATTGCACTCCCGTTTCAATCATTCAAAACATTCGAACGACTGCCGCAACCAGTATAGTGACCACCAAACCGATTGCCAGAGGCATCAACGCACCGATGATAGTCCATTTCTTGCTGCGCGTTTCCTTCCATATTGTCAGTATGGTCGTTGAACAGGGATTATGCAGCAATGAGAACAACATAAGATTTACCGCCGTCAGCAGCGTCCATCCGGCACCGTCAACGAGTAATTGTTTCAGTGCAACCATATTATTGATTTCGATCATTGTGCTGGACTGCGTGTATGCCATTAATATGGTAGGAACCACAATTTCGTTTGCCGGGATGGCGATGATATAAGCCAATAAAATTGCTCCGTCCAGTCCCATCAGGTGACCCAGCGGTTCGAGCCAGTGGATAGTCCATGCCGCCAGACTCCGGCCGGCAACCGTTACATTTCCCATAAGCCAGATGACGCCGCCCGCCGGAGCCGCCATAATGATCGCCCGCCATAAAACGAACAAGGTGCGATCGATGAGCGAAGTATAAAGGATTTGCAGAATATTCGGTTTACGGTACGGAGGCAGTTCCAGCGTGAAACTGCTCGCTTCTCCCTTTAACACTGTTTTTGAAAGTGCCCATGAAACAACGAAGGTAAAGATTATCCCCAGCAGCACGACGGCCACAACCGTTCCGGCTGCTATAAAACTGGCCACTGCAGGTGGAAATGAGGCTGCCACAAAAATAGTTGCCAGCATGATCAATGTCGGAAAGCGTCCGTTGCACGGAACGAAATTATTGGTGAGAATTGCCACCAGCCGTTCCCGTGGGGATTCTATAATTCTCGTGGCGATAATTCCCGCCGCATTACACCCGAAGCCCATGCTCATGGTAAGCGCCTGTTTACCGTGTGCACCGGCTTTTTTAAATAACCAGTCCAGATTAAAAGCAACTCTTGGAAGATAGCCGAAATCTTCAAGAATGGTAAAGATCGGAAAAAATATTGCCATGGGCGGCAACATGACGGCTACAACCCATGCCAGCCCTTTGAACATCCCGTGTATCAGGAACCCTGTTATCCACCAGGGCATGCCAATCCAGTTAAATCCAAGCGCAATCTGATCTTCCACCCAGAAAAGCCAGCCGGCCAG
>JAJRVZ010000132.1 GCA_024277055.1 Calditrichota bacterium | reverse complement strand
TTACCGAGACCGAGTACTTCTCTTTTCCCGCATCCGTGATTTTTAAATATTTCCGTATTGGTACCGTTTTTAATCAGTATTAATTTATCTTCCGGTATACCGCGTTCTTTCAGACGGTCGTAAATACCCTGTGTAACGACAACAATCCGTGCCGCCTTACGGTAATAAAATAATTCCAGTTTTTCCGCCCGACGGATATACTTCGGATTGTTCAGTTCCCCCAGAACAACCGCGGACTCCGGCCAGATGTCCCGCACTTCAAATACGAACTTGCTCCCTTTGAACAGGCTCAGTAACCATCCGGTTACTCCGACAAAAAACGGAGGAGAGGTGGCATAAACAATATCAAACCGGCCACGGGTAAACAAGCCGCTGAAAAAAGCGCTGACCATGAAGGTCAGGTAAAACAACATGCGGGTAACGAAGGTTTTGTTCGGAGTGGTATAAATCCAGCTGCGGCGAACCGTGATGCCGGCCAGCGTTTCCTGCTGAAAAAATTTTCCTCGGTACTCCTCCGGTATAATGCCCGAAGGATGGTTGGGGAATTCCGTCAGCACCGTCACATCATGTCCCTGCCTGACCAGGTTACCGGCCATTTCAACGGCGCGTGTTTGCGTAGCGCCGACTTCCGGCGGAAAATACTGGGAAATATATAGAATGCGTAGTTTTCGCTTCACGGTTTTATTGCTTTATTTTTGGCAAACGACTATTTGTATGGCCGATAGCCGGACATCATCAAGATTATCGGCTCGTTGAACCCGCAATTTCGGTAATAACTCCGCCACGCCGTACGTCAGTTCGCTGGCCATTATTTTTTTAACAGCCCACCGCATCCAGTTTGGAATATACTCGCGCCAGCGTCTCGAATCCGCCCTTACCATGGAAAAAAAGGCCCGGTTTTTCTCCGCCGCTCTTTTGCGCTGGTAATAGTGCTCAATTTTTCCAAAACGCGACTTCAGCAATTCATGCAATTCATCCACATCCAGTTCATTCACATGATCCGCTGTTTTCGTCAGCGCGGAAAAAACCGGACGATTGGGAGTAGACAAAATAAGCAGTCCGTCATTTTTCAAAAGCCTTTTCAGCTCGTCCAGAAACGGCTCGCCATATTCCGGTGGAATATGTTCAAAAGTTTCTATCGAAACGATTACATCAAACGACGCATCCGGCAAACCGCTTTCAACCGCATTTCTCATTTCGAATTGAACCGATTCCAGCCGGAATTTTTCACCGGCATATTTTACAGCCTCTTCAGACAAATCGATCCCGGTCACCTGCTTTGCCACGGCAGACAGGATGTAACTTCCGTAGCCCAAACCGCAGGCGGCATCCAGTACCTGTTTGTCCCTGCAATAAGGAAGGGCAAATAAATACAATGAAACATAACTGGTGTACGAAAAAGAATGCCTGTAAATGCCCGTTTGCGGCTGAATCCTTTCCAGAAATTCTACAGTTGACGGATTTTCAATATTAAAATCTATGTCAGGTTTTGATAGCATTCTATCAGCCTCTTTTCTTCAATTTGCCAGTTGTATTTTTCTCTTACTGCCCGACGTCCCTGTCTGCCCATCTGTTCCATTTGTTTTACATCACCCAGCATTTTTTTAACCGCCCCGGCAACGGCTTCCGGATTCTGAGCATCAACACACAGTCCGCATCGTTCCCTATCCACGATTTCACGCCACAGAGGAAAATCGGACACCAGAACCGGGAGACCGAACATCATATACTCAAACATTTTTGTCGGCAGCGAATGAATATAGTTGCTGTCCGGATGCAGCAGAGCCAGCCCAATGCGTGCCCGGTCAATGTGTTCAAATATCTGCGTGTGATCCAGGGCCCCGGTTATTCTGATAATTTCGGATAGTTGTGATTGCGCAAGCAAATTCTCGGTTTCCTGCCGTAACGCCGGGGGGAAAAACGGGCCGATAATTTCCAGTGAAACCGGCCGTGCTTGCCGGCTTAGCAATTCAACCGCTTTTATCATTTCAAAAAGGCCGCGTTTTCGCCGTACTGTGCCGACATAAATCAAATCGGCATGTTTTGTTCTCGATGACGACTCATTCCATTCAACCAACAGTGGATAATTATGGATTACTACACGTCTTTTCCTGAATTTTCGTAAATAAGAGTCCTCCGCGCAAATGATAAGATCGAAGAACCAATGACTGAGCCATTCGACCGTGTTCAAAATAAAGGCAAAAAAATTTCTTTTCCATGGACGCCACCAGCTTTTACCGAGTGCATGTTTTGCAACATCTTCATGAACATCATAGACGATTTTTGCCGGTGTAAAAATTTTCAGCAAAACGCCTGCCGGCAGCAACTCGGGATCATGAAAATGATAGATATCTGCTTTTATACTTTTTGCAATTTTCAAGGCCATGATACTTTTTTTTAACCTTGATCCGTCAGGCGGAATGGCTTTTATGCGCACCCCCTCCCGTACCTGGTCTGCTTCCGCCTTCGCAATCAGGTAAACTTCATACCCTGCATCAGCGAGGGAACGGCACTGTTTATGAAATATGCGAACATCAAAAGTGGTATGGACTGTAGTTATGTGACAAATTCGTGTTTGGGACATGGAGTTTTTCCGGGTAAAGCCGTTTAATTTAGCGGAAGGGTATAATTATGTCAAGCAGACCACCAATTGTGTTTTTTATCTAGCGGAATTTTATGTAAATTATTGCTTTGTTACGGAGTACAGGAATTGCAATATCTCGTTTACATAGTTCTTTTCGTTCAAACACTGCTGCTTTCGTTACTGCTGGTACCGCTGGCGCGAAAAACCGCATTTCGATTCAACATTCTCGATAAACCCGGAGAGCGAAAGATTCATGCACAGGCGAAGCCCTATCTGGGTGGCGTGGCTGTTTTTCTGTCATTTATCATCGTCATCGGTTTCAATCTTGTGCTGGCCGGTTTTTTTTCGAACACGGAATGGATGAAGCCGTTTGAAAACCAGTTGCGGAGATTACCCCTGGTGAGCGCGAAATTGATCGCCCTGTTCGGCGCCTCCCTGTTGATTGTTGTACTGGGTATAATTGACGATATTCAGGGAATCGGTTTTTCGCCGAAGCTTAAATTACTCGGTCAGTTTGTTGCTGCCGGGATTGTAGTGGCATTTGGTATTCGTATCAGTTTCCTAGGTATCTCCTGGCTGAATATTGTTGTCAGCATGATCTGGATCATCGGAATCACCAATTCATTCAACCTGCTTGACAACATGGATGGCTTGTCCGCCGGAGTGGCAGCCATCGCCGGCTTGATATTTTTCGCCGTTACGGCCCTGCAGGGGCAGGTATTCGTGGCCATGATACTGATTGCGCTGGTGGGAAGTATTCTCGGTTTCCTGAAATATAATTATAATCCCTCTTCAATTTTCATGGGCGATGCGGGCAGTATGTTTTTAGGTTTCATGCTTGGCAGTTTAACAATCACCGCCAGTTATGTTACCCCCCGAAGCAGCAGCTTGTTACCGGCGATTATGCCGCTGGCCATTTTAAGTATTCCGCTGTTTGATACGATTTCCGTCGTAATTATTCGCATCAAAGAGCATCGGCCGGTTTATGTTGGAGACAAGCGCCATCTATCCCATCGTCTCGTGGACATGGGTTTCTCACAGAGAAGTGCGGTAAATCTGATATATCTGTTAACTTTCACGATCGGAATGATATGTTTTCTACTTCCTTATATCAATCTATGGCAAAGTTTGATCGTGATCGCACAGGTAATTTTCATTCTGGTTATAATATCTATATTAATGTTCGTCGGCAGACGAAGTGTAAATCAGCAGAGGTAAAATATGAGAGCTTTAATTACCGGGGGCGCGGGTTTTATCGGTTCGCACCTTGCGGAATACTTGCTGGATAAAGGATTTGAAGTCAGCGTAATTGACAATCTTTCAACCGGACGCAAGCGCAATATTGCGCATCTGTTTTCAAATGATAATTTTGAATTTTTTCAGACTACGATAATGAATGAACCGGTGATTGAAGACCTGATCAGCCGTAGCGATGTCGTTTATCATCTTGCAGCCGCAGTCGGAGTGAAGCTGATCATCGATAAACCGGTGGAAACAATCGAAACCAATATTCGCGGCACAGAAAATGTTTTGAAATTTGCCAACAAAGCACATAAAAAAGTATTGATCGCATCCACCAGCGAAGTGTACGGCAAGCAGCCGCACGATAAATTGAAAGAGACAGATAACCGGCAGTACGGCCCAACGACCGCGCACCGCTGGAGTTATGCTTCCTCGAAAGCGATCGATGAGTTTCTGGCACTGGCCTATTACAAGCAATACCGGCTTCCCGTCATAATTGCACGATTTTTCAATACAGTCGGGCCGAGGCAGGTAGGAACATACGGCATGGTATTGCCGACTTTTGTTCAACAGGCTCTTAAGAATGAACCGATTACCATTTATGGCGATGGTAAACAATCACGCAGTTTTACATACGTTGGCGACAGCATTCGCGCCATTACAAAACTAATGGAAACCGATGCCGCGATCGGGGAAGTATTCAATATAGGAAATGATAAAGAGATCACCATTGAAGAGTTGGCTCAACGGGTAAAAAAGCTGGCCGACAGTTCCAGCGAGATTGTCTATATTCCATACGACGAGGCATACGAAAGCGGATTTGAGGATATGCAGCGCAGACGGCCGAACAACAGCAAGATAAGAAAGATGATCGGATATGAACCAACTAAAATGATAGACGAGATTATTCTTTCGATAATCGATTACTACAACAATTTATAATATACAACAGTAGCAACAGCATCTGATAATGTGCGAATCAGAGCAGCTGACGGGTATAATAAATTTTTCTTCGTACTGAATTTTTCCGGCAATCGAATTCTTTAAACAATTAACCAGCCGCAGTTAATATTTCTGAAAGCAAAAAAAAAACCGCAGCTGCATAAGCTGCGGCAATAATTAAAAAATCTGGTGACGACTTACTCTCCCGTTCCTACCATAGGAACAGTACCATCAGCGCAGGCGGGCTTAACTTCTCTGTTCGGAATGGGAAGAGGTGTATCCCCGCCGCTATAGTCACCAGAAACTTGTAATAAACAATTGGATAACAGAGTTATCTGCCATGGCAGAAATTATATTTAAAAATAAATGGTTAAGCCGCACGGCCAATTAGTACTGCTCGGCTAAACATATTGCTATGCGTACACCTGCAGCCTATCAACCTCCTCATCTCGAAGGGGCCTTCAGTGTCTATTAAAGACAGGGGATACCTCATCTTGGGATGGGTTTCGCACTTAGATGCTTTCAGCGCTTATCCACACCGAACATAGCTACCCAGCGGTGCCACTGGCGTGACAACTGGTACACTAGCGGTTCGTCCACTCCGGTCCTCTCGTACTAAGAGCAGAGTCCCTCAAGTATCCTACGCCCGCAACAGATAGGGACCGAACTGTCTCACGACGTTCTAAACCCAGCTCACGTACCGCTTTAATTGGCGAACAGCCAAACCCTTGGGACCTTCT
>JAJRVZ010000131.1 GCA_024277055.1 Calditrichota bacterium | reverse complement strand
GAACAATACAGCGTCTTGAACCCCGCTTCTCTAAAGATTATCCGCGTACCCTCACCGCACATGATATCGGTTTGAAGGATATGATCGATGCAATGTATTTGATGGGGAATCCGCCGCGCATCATTCTGTTTGCCGTTACGATTCCCGAATTGAATGAAGTCGGGCTTGAATTGAGCCCGGAAATTGAAAGCACCATTCCTGAAATCGCCTCAATGGTGCTGAAAGAGATTGATTCTATTCTTTCATAATTTTTTTTTTTTTGTAACTCTCGTCAATTATATTTAGTCTCAAACCATTATATTAAAATCTGATTATTGCAGTGATGACCGGGCTGCAAATTAAAACCTATATGATCAATTTTTACAGTATCCGTTTTAAGCAAGATTCGGTACGGGCGTAAAAAAAATATCCGAAATAAGGATGATGTTCCCCCGGTTTTCGTTGCAATAGTTGAGAATTGATCCGAAATCAGTTGAGCAAATTATTCACAGTCGATTCGAATAATTCACACATTCAAAGCGGAAGTGGATCGGTAAACCGTCGCAAATAAAGCGTTTCCGGATATTTCGGATTGTTTTTGGCCGGTGGCACATTTTTTGCCCGTTGAGCACCAATCAGAAATATTCGGGAGCGGTATATAATGTAAATATCGTACGTTTATTATTTCGGGAGCGGAGTGATTGTGGGAAGTCATGACAAACGGAACAGAGGTTTTAACTACTTTATTGCATCTTTATATATCGTTAGTTTTCTGGCAATTTCGTTCGTCGTCTATAACAGCGACGATTATTATATTGCCGACCACACAAAACGTATACGCATGGATGCTCATCAATTATACAAACCGTCCGGGTTAATCGGACATGGGTTGGGAATTGTAGGGTCAACTATGATGCTGTTACTGCTTTTGTATTCCGTTCGCAAACGGGTCAAAGTTTTTCGAAAAGCGGGCAAACTGGCCAACTGGCTGAACGTGCATATTTTTTTTGGTATTATCGGCCCCATTCTGGTAACACTGCATACAACTTTTAAATTTAACGGTATCGTTGCCGTCAGTTTCTGGTCGATGGCGGCGGTTGCTTTGAGCGGTTTCATCGGTCGATATATCTATGTTCAGATTCCCAGAAATCTTGCAGGACACGAACTGTCCATGCAGGAAATGAAAAATCTTAACAGGGAATTTAACGAAGAACTCAAGAGAGATTACGGTTTCACCGATGAAATGATTGCTAAAATCGACAAAATATCCCATATACCTCAGCGCAAGGTTAACCGGGAATTAACCGCGTTGATTACAACGGTTGAAACGGATATCACCAGCGCTTTCAAATTACGCGATCTTAAAAGGGAATACACCCGGCAGTATCAGATTCCGGCCGGTAAAATGAGAGCGATTATGAAAATTACTAAACAAAAAACAAAACTGGAACGGCGTATGCGTGCGTGGGAATCTCTTCATAATTTATTTCATTACTGGCACATAGCCCATAAACCGTTTGCGATTGTTATGTTAATCATTATGGTGGTTCATGTCACCGTTGCCGTTCTGTTCGGATACACCTGGATATTCTGATGAACAGCAGGTTTTACATAATAACGTTGCTTCTGGTTATTTCCGTTCGTGCGGATGAAAATTTTGTCGGTCGATGGGAAAAGTATCTGAAGAATGATTTTAAAACCGGTCTGACCCGGATTTCGTTTCGGAATACGCTCTATGCCACCGGATTTCTTGCAGGAATGTTTATTATGTCTTATTCCGATGAAAGTATACTTCGCGGAGTTCAGGAGCATTATAAGGGCGATTTGAAAAAATATTTTGATGTCACAAACGAATTAGGCAATGTGCGAATTACAGGACCGGTAGCACTGGGGCTGGCCGGTGCATCGTTACTGGCAGGAAATTCCAGGTTGCAGGATGCGGCATTCACATCGCTTGAAGCATTATTTGTAAGTGGCGGCATTGTAACGGCAATCAAGTATATAGCCGGCAGGAGTCGTCCCTTTCAGGGAAACGGGGCGCATCGTTATCGACCTTTTTCGGGAGATACGGCTTTTCCGTCGGGACACGCTTCGACAGCCTGGGCGCTGGTTACGCCGTGGGTTTTATACTATCCCGGCATCTGGACATACGGTATGCTGATTTTTCCGGCCGGTACCGCTGTCGCGCGTATTGCGCGCAATGCCCATTGGGCAACCGACGTAATTGCCGGAAGCTTGATCGGCTTTATTGTGGCCTCTGCATTGACGCACTGGCACAGGGATTCCGCGCAGCCCAATCGATTAACTGTAACTATGGATGGAACGCAGCTGCGGCTGCAGTATGTTTTGTAGTGTGTGAGGAACAGCGCTTAATGAAATTGATTCTGCCCGTGATGTTATTAATGGCATCGACGGCATTTGCCCAGTTATCGCCCGGTGATCTGGCAAAGCCTCATGCCGATCTCGAAGGATTATCGAATTGCACAAAATGCCATGAAATCGGTAAGCAACTGGAATTTAAAAAATGCCTGGACTGTCATGAAATACTCGATGCACGTATCAGCCGGAAGAAGGGGTTGCATGCGAACAAAAGCTATAACAAATGTACAAAATGTCACCACGATCACCAGGGGCGGGATTTTGAAATGATCTGGTGGGAAAAAGGACAGGACAATTTTGATCATAGTCTGACAGGATATTTACTGGAGGGTAAGCATAAAGGTATTAAATGCCAAGATTGCCACAAGGAGCAGAATATCATCGATCCCGATCCGCTGGTCGAGGCCGGAAAAAAACTGAACCGTACTTTTCTGGGCTTGAAACAGGATTGTCTTTCGTGTCATCTGGACGAACACCGGGGACAGACCGGGAAAGACTGTCTGAAATGCCACGATATGAACGGCTGGAAACCGGCATCAAAATTTGATCATGATAAAACCCGCTACCGTCTGACCGGCCTACATAAAAAAGTCAAGTGCGAAAAATGTCATAAAAAAATTACAGACAATAAATATCCCAAAGACGCCGACTATTTACAGTTTAAAGTCAACAATTTTCAGAATTGTACGGCCTGCCATAAGGATATTCACAAAGGGCGTTTCGGTGAAAATTGTCAAAAATGCCACACTACCAGCGGCTGGCGCAACTATGATCAAAATCAGTTTAACCATGATAAAACACGATTTCCTTTAAAGGGCGAACACAAACGTCAGAAATGTGAAAAATGCCATCCTCCCGGTGCACCGCTTGCGCCGTTGGCCTTCGGCAAATGCAGCGATTGCCATTTTGATGTTCATTTCGGGCAGTTCGCCGACCGTGCCCGCAAGGGTGCCTGCGATGAATGTCATGATGTAAACGGTTTCCTGCCGTCTCATTTTACCATTGCCGACCATAATAAATCAAAATATAAGCTGGAAGGGGCGCATCTGGCCGTACCCTGTATCATGTGCCATGCAAAGGTCGCAAAAAATACACCGCGTGAAAGGCTTCAATTCACCTTTCGAAACACGAAATGTTCGGATTGCCACCGGGATATTCATAAAGGTGAAGTAAAAAAATATCTGAAAAAAGACGGTTGCGAGCACTGCCACAGCGTTAAAACCTGGCATAAAGTATCCTATGACCACAAACAAACCGAGTTTGAGCTGCTGGGCAGGCATAGCAGGGTTGAATGCATCAAGTGCCATAAAAAAATCGAAGTCGGAACGAAACGCGAACGTATTCAATTTTTGAAATTAAAAACCGTTTGCGTTTCCTGTCATGAAGATATCCACCAGGGGCAGTTTGTGGAAAAAAGCGGCATCGTAATATGTGAAAAATGTCATGGTTTCACGGATTGGTTTGCAGAGAAATTCGATCATAACCGTGATTCCAAGTTTCGTGTAGACGGAGCCCATGCGGCGGTAAAATGCGAAGGGTGTCATAAGAAGGAGAAAAAGAGCGGAAAGGAATTCGTTCGCTACAAGCCGGTGGGAACGGCTTGCAGTAACTGTCATAAGGGAAGCGAGATACTTAAGGGGGCACAGAAGATATGAGCCGGCTGACAAATGTATTGTATGTCGTCATCATGATGACAACAGGGCTGATTGGCCAGGAAATAGATAATCCGCATGGTGATCTGAACATGGATTGCCGCGAATGCCACACAACAGCCGGGTGGGATGTGGTTAAGAAGTTTATTCCTTTCGACCACTCCAGTACCGGATATGCGTTGGTCGGGCAGCATAAATTTGTAGAATGTGGAGACTGTCATCAAAGTCTTGTATTCAGGCAGGTTGGAATTGCCTGTGTCGATTGTCATACCGATGTGCACCAATCGGAATTGGGTTTGAATTGTGAAAGCTGCCATAATCCCCAGAACTGGAACGAACGCCGGGAATCGTTTAACCGGCATGCCAATACAAATTTCCCGTTAATCGGTGCCCATGCAATAGCCGACTGTGAAACCTGCCATTTCAATCAGCAGGAGAATGAGTTTACCAATTTACCCCTCGATTGCGACGGGTGTCATATCGAGCAGTTTGCCGAGGCGACGAACCCGGATCATCAGAAAGCCAATTTCAGTACACGCTGCGATGACTGTCACCGGATTTCCGCCGTGGTCTGGAGAAAAACGGAGTTCGTTCACCCCCGGCAATTTGAATTGAACGGTTCCCATACACGCACCGATTGCGCCGGGTGTCATGCCGAGCAATTCGCGGGGACACCGCAGGAGTGTGTATCGTGTCACCTTGCGGATTACAACAGCACCACCGATCCGCCCCATACGGAATTCCAGATACCTCAAGTTTGCGAACAATGCCATTCCGAATCGAAATGGACGGGCGCTGTTTTTGACCACCAGGAACGATCGGGATTTGCCCTGAACGGCGCCCATGCAAGCGCCAAATGCAGCAGCTGTCACATCAATAACAATGTGACCGGATTACCGCGGGATTGTTTCGGATGCCACGAGAGCGACTATAACGAAACCACTAATCCGGATCACGCCGCCGCCAAACTGGATCATAACTGCATGACCTGCCATAACGAATCGGTGTGGTCTCCTTCCAGTTTTGACCACAATACCCAAACGAACTATCCACTTTCGAATGCGCATGCCGATGTGGATTGTGCCGAATGCCATCAGGGTGGTACCTTTGCGGGTACTCCGACCGACTGCTGGTCGTGCCATGAAACGAACTTCAGAAACGTATCCGATCCGGACCATGTTGCCGGAAATTATCCGCATGACTGCCTGACCTGTCACAATGAAAATTACTGGACGCCGGCCGAGTTCGATCACGATCGTACCAGCTTTCCGTTGACCGGCGCCCACCGGCAGGTCGACTGTGCCGATTGTCATATCAACAACCAGTACACCGGTACACCAAACGATTGCTGGTCCTGTCATGAATCAAATTATAACGATACGACCGATCCCAATCATGCGGCGAACAATTATTCCCATGATTGCCTGATCTGCCACACGACTGAAAAATGGGAGGGAGCCGAATTTGATCACGACCTGACCGATTTCCCGTTGACCGGCGCCCACCGGCAGGTCGATTGTGCCGACTGCCATACCAATAACCAGTACGCCGGTACGCCGACGGATTGTTTCGCCTGCCATGATGATGATTATAACAACACCACCAATCCCGATCACCAGGCGCAAAATTACCCGACGGATTGTACGCTTTGTCACAGCACAAACGACTGGGAAGATGCACAGTTCGATCATAACCGGACCAATT
>JAJRVZ010000130.1 GCA_024277055.1 Calditrichota bacterium | reverse complement strand
TGGGCAGCGCAGCGGTACAGTTGGCCAGGTATTTCGGGGCCGAGGTTACCGGCGTATGCAGCCGTGCGAATATTGAAATGGTGAAAAATCTGGGCGCGGATAACGTCATCGATTATACCAAAGACGATTTTACCAAAAGCGGCATTGGATACGACATCGTATATGACACGGTCGGCAAGAGTTCATTTTCATGCTGTAAACCTATTCTGAAAGAAAACGGGGTCTATCTCTCGCCGGTTCTCAGCCTGCCCCTGCTTTTGCAAATGATACGAACTTCATTGAGCGGTAAAAGAAAAGCTAAATTTTCCGCAACCGGATTGCTGCCTGCTCCCAAACTTCGGGACATGCTTGTCGAGTTGTAGCCGCTGTTTGAATCAAGAACGATCAGAACGATAATGGACCGGCGCTATGTTTTAACGGAAACGGCCGATGCGCATCGCTATGTTGAAACCGGACATAAAATCGGTAATGTGGTAATTACGCTCCCGGTACCGTCAGTACGAAAAGTGTAAGGAAGGAGCAATTGCCTGCTGCTTGAGTTTGTTTCAGCATCCCATTTTTAAGAAATCATGCTGCGTGGATAAAAGGATAAAGGAGTAAAATATGAATGGGGAATCAAATCGAAAAATGTTCTCTCGAATTTCGAATATGACGTAGCTGCAGGATTTTTGGGACGGTCATTCCATTAATGATGAGCTGTCAAAGAATATGACTGAATGGTTAAAACAATAATCAGACTTTAACAACGTGACCAACGCATTCACCTGAATTTGCCGGCCGCTATCCCAAGACAAACAACAGACCCGGCAGCCAGAACAGTGCAATCAGAATTGAAAGTGACAGCAGCGAGGCGGCAAAGGGTATGTCCAGTTTTTCCAGATAGGTAAAGGTCAGCGCGTTGAAGCCTACCGGCGCCGCCGAGCACAGCACCGCCACATTGTATGTCAGCCCCTGCAGGCCGAACAGTTTTGCCAGACCGATTCCCAGCAGTAAGCCCAGTCCCATACGCAGCGGCAGCAGTACCATCACCGCTCCGGGTCGCACCAGTTTCGGGTCAAAATAGGCGCCCAGCGCCAGCAACAGAAACGGAATGGTGGTGGCCGACAGCGGATCGAGTATTTTGATCGCTGTTTGCTGAAGGCGTATGCCGTTCACATTCAACAGGGTGGCAATGAACAGGGCCCACACCGGAGGGGCAGTCAAAACTTTTTTCAGGGCTGCTTTTCCGTTGGTTCCTTTACTGCCATATTTTCCGGCGATAAAATAAACAACCGTCAGTACCAGGGTGGCATTGCCCAGATCAAACATAGCCAGTCGCACCAGTCCTTCATCCCCGTAGGCAGCAACAACGAACGGAAGCGAAAATCCGGTATTCATGATCATCGCCGCAATGATAAAAGTACCCATGGTGTCACGGGGTAATTTCAGTCGTGATCCGGAAAAACGGGCCAGTGCCCCGGTGAATAGTAAAACGAACACGGCAATCAATGGCAGATAAATAAATTCCAGGGTAAAATTTATACGATTGAACGAAACCAGAACCAGCGCCGGCATTGCCAGATAAAAAACCAGTTTCAGCAGCAACCCGCCGTCTTCTGATCGTAATATTCCCGTTTTCTTCAGCGCATATCCGGCGGTAAAAAGAAAAAAGATCGGTAACAGATTGGAAAATGTTTGCAGCGCAGCCTCCGTCAGGGTTCGTAAATGGCCATACCGGTTGCCATTTGTCCCACTTCCAGTACTTTTTCAATTTGATTTGTTGCGGTATTTATAACTACCACCGTACCGATACCGCCTTCCTCCGCATTCACGCCGAAATTATTACGCGGCAGGTAACCGCCGTTGGTATTTCGGTTTGAAATAAAAACATACCCGTTTTTCGAGGCGGCTATCCCGTGGGGTTGTGAAAGTCCGTTTCCGCTGATTGTGGCCAGAACGGTTCTGCCGGCGGCATCGATTGCCGTAACGGTGTTGTCGCCGAAATTACCCACATACACACGACCGCCGTCCGGAGTATAGGACGGATGAAAGGGCTGGACGCCGACCGCGACCGAATCCACCACGTGCACATTATTTGAATCACTGATATCGATCACCAGCATCTGATCCGATATCTGGCAGGAAAGATACATTTCGGAATCGTCCGGGGAAATGGTCATCTGCAGCGGTCCCTGTGAAGCGCCCAGTTCAATAAAAGCCGTGGCCACATTCCGGCTGGTACTGATCGGGATCAGCTTGTTCTCCGACAAACTGGCCGTATAAACAAACCGGGCGGAATGATCGATAGCCATGGCGTGAGGAATCTGGAACAATACCGGTATCTGTCCTTCCACGATTCCTCCTGCCGGCCCAAGCGAAACGGTCTTCAGAGCGATTATTGAATTCAGCGGATTGTTAAAATCCATAAAGCGGGAAACATATAATGTTTCCGTTGCGGAATTTAGAGCCAGCAACGCGGGAATGGTTATTTCCACACTGGTGTTGGTCAGCTCGTAGCGGTTATTGAATTTCAGAATCCTGTTGCCGCCGATCAGGCTGACATAGAATGCCGAGCCGTCCGGTTCGACGACCACGTGATGCGGTTTGGCGGTGGTCAGGTAGCCGTAATCACTGAGTTTGATGCGCCGGATGACTACCTTTGCATCTGTATCAATTACATAAACTTCGGCTGCTGCCTGTGCAGTTACAAACAGCCTGTTCACTGAATTATCAAAGGGCACGTTCCCGGCATCATTTTTTGCACCTTCACTGATCCAGCGGATCAGAAAATCGGTTTTTACGGTACCCAGTGTATCCGCAGCCAGTTCACCGGGATGTGGACCGGTCTCCAGCAGGGTGAGCATATTGGCCAGCTGACTGATCTCCGCATCGAAAGGCACAACCGCCTCCCCAAAATCAGAACCTTTGATCAGTTCATCCCAGCTGTCAAGCCGCAATCCCGCTTCTGCCGTCTGGGAACCGTGGCAGGATATACAAAAGCCGTTTAACAGCGGCTGCACATGCCGGCTGTAGGAAATATCGTTGATGCGGCTATAATCCAGTTCAAAACTTTCAACGGAGCCGTCGGAAAAAACAGCCATCAGTTCGAAGGCAGGGCCATTCTGGTTTTTCGTTACGTCTACAAATCCCGACGGCAGCAAAAGCACGCCATCCCCTGCGGCTCCCGTTAAGTCAATATCCGCAACAGCAAATTGCACCCCATTGGCGTCAAAGGGAGTAATATCAAATCGGTGGTACGCCGCCGACACCGTTACCCCGTTGCTGAAACCCGAATAATCGAGATTGTTCACTACAGGCGTTTTATCGCCGTCCAGCAACAGGTCCAGCAGCGGCGCATCACTGACGGCATTCATGAAAAACACTTCCGTCTGACCGGCGGTAACCGTGCTGACCGGAAAATTCTTACGAACCGCAACACTGATGCCGATATTTCGATTACCGGCCTCCGGATTATAAAAAGCACTGGTGTCGATCACTCCGTAAATGACGATCACGTTATCCGTTTTTGCCGTCAGCTCCCCGATATTTGTTTGAACAAGCATTTTATCGGCGGATGACTGCGATCCGCTTTCCGCAACAGTAACCACGATACCCGTATCCGCTTTAAATGCCGTGAAGCCGGTGGACTTGCGGAACCGGAGATTGTCGCCGGCAGGTAATTTTTTACCGGAAATGTAAACATCCAGTAACCCAAATCCGGGATCGGCGACATTATTGACGATCAGGATATTGGTTAATGTATCGGAAGCCGCAGGCGGATTGGGTGCCGTAACGGGTTTATCGTCACTGCACCCGAACAGCAGTAGGGCAATCAAGGTAATAATTATGATCATATTTTTTCCTGATTCATATTCTCAAATAATCTGTGCCGACTATAAAAAATCACCACATGAAACAATCAAATCTCTAAATCATTAAACGGCTAATCTTCTAAACCTGTACTCCGGCAAACCGCTTTAGCTGTTTTCGCGCTCCCACTCCCTCATTTCCACAATTCTTTTCATCCTGCTTAGTACTGAACCGTCAGCCCGATCTGAAGAAACCGTTTTCTGAGAAAATAGAAACGGTAGCCGCTATTATCAAATAAATTATAGGCTGAAGCCTGCACTTTAAAATGGAAACCGTCGACGGGGAATCGATATGACAGCGAAAAGTCCATATCATAAAAGGGATCGATCCCCACCGCTATGTAATTATTTATATCATCAAAAACAAGTCCTGTACTGCGTCCTTCATCAAACATCAGGATACCTGCGGAAAAACCGCCGTTGCCGGCGTAATCGAATCCGAGGCTGTAGCTGCGTTCCGGCTTGTATGGGTACAACAGCGGATCGGAGATATCCAATTCCGTCCATGCCACTTGTGCATTGAATTTACCCGATATTCTGTTCATCTGTACTGAAAACTCATATCCCTGCGTCCGGTTGCTGCCGGTCTGTGTTCGCACGAGAATGCCTTCCAACGGCCGCTGTATCAGTTTGTTGTCTATTTTGTTAGAAAACACGGCAAAGCGAAATTCAAGATTTCGGTAAAAAGAACGTTCGGGTTGAAAACCGAATGTGAAACCGGTTTCACCGGCTGTGGTAAATTCCGGGCGGATTTTCACATTTTCATTGCGCATAGCCGCCAGGGACAGATCCCTTACATCGGTTAAATAGGCTTTTTCGAGCAGCGTTGGAAATTTAAGATTTTCCCCGAAACTGATATATGGACTGAGCTGCCAGTTCGCACGCCGGATATTCAATTGGAAACCATAGGTATTCGTTTTGAACTCTTCACCGCCGGCCAGGAAATCGCCGCGAATTCCGGCATAAATTGTCCAGCTGAGTTCAGCCAGGCTGTCGGCGGTATCGCTGAAAGACAAAACTCCTGCGGCACTGGCTCGATTATCGTAAAGAAAAGTATGGTAAAGTGCGGTTTTATCGCTGCCCCGCTCCAGTTCCGTTTCATTGACCAGTTCATCGTGCAGGTATTCCGTTAGTAATTGAAGTTCGAGTCGCGGTGCAATCGATTCGCTGCTGATTTTTTTTCCGGCCCGTAAATTCAAGCGTTGTGTTTTAAAACTGTAATTGTATTTAACCCTGTTATTCACCGCGCGCCCGATCCGGTCGTCGCTGAACAGGTAATTGGCGGACAGGTCAAAATCGTTCCAGCCGAAAAGGTTGCCGCGGTAATTACTGGCCGCCAGCAGGTTGCTGCGACGGTTTTGCCAGAAAGGTTTGCGGTAGTTTAAGAAATATCCGATGATTTTGTTGCTTAAATGCCCTTTGTCACTGATGTAATCGAGACTGATATGGTGATTTTGCTTGCTGGTTTTGATCAGGCTGTTAACCGTTTTCTCTCCAAATTGTTCTTCCTGAAAGTATTCGATTTCAGGTGCCAGGGTATTCACCTGCCCGAAGTAATTAAGCAGAATTTTTTCTGTAAGTGGCAGATTGGTTTCCACCGCAATATATCTGCTGCGGGAACTGCCGAATTTACCCTTTACCACATAGCTGTTTTTGAACTCCTTGCGTGTGGTAAAATTAACCACGCCGCCGAAGGCTCCGTTGCCCAGCAGGATCAGATTGGCTCCTTTCAACACTTCAACTTTTTTAATACTCTCCGTCGGAATCAGAGAAATATCGGAAGCATTATCGAAACCCAGACTGTTTATCAGAATCCCATCGATATACACATTCACTTCGTCGGCATCGCTGCCGCGTATCTGAATTTGCCGTCCGTCAAGATCGTTGCCCACCACACGCACCGTGGGATCGGTTTTGAAAATATCGCTGATCTCCCCGCTGCCCATGCGTTCTATCTGCTCCAGTGAAATCTCACTGCGTGCGTGCGGTATTTCCTGCCGTGAAATATCGATACGGTCTCCCAGTACGGTTATTCTTTCCTGTGTGGAAAGAATGCGCGCACTCAGCCGGATGGTTTTTCCGGGAATAAAATCATTCAGCGGCAGATACTGCATTTTATATCCGAGAAAATTAATAACCAGGGTATCCTGCAGTTGCCGCCCAGATATTTCAAATTGAAAATAACCGTCCCGATCGGTCATCGCCCCGACCCGGTGATTTTTAAGATACACGTTTGCGCCTTTCAGCGGTTCAGCATCCGAGGAATCGACCACGATTCCATAAACAGTTCTTTCCTGGGCGAAAGCAAAACCGAAACCGATCAACGTATAGAACAGGATACTGCGCAGCAAGAATTCCCCTTATATCTTCTTAGCGTGCCACCGGAAACAGCAGCGTATCTGCACCTGAGATCGCGCTGGAAGTTGAATCTACAAAACCGCTTTGATCCTGAACCTCGACGCGGAAGGAGGACATCAGGTTACCGTATTCGGCGATGAATGTTTTGACGGTGCACTGAAAATGGGCAACCAGCGCCGAATCACTGTCCACTTTCCGCATACTGACCGTGATATTTGCGGACGGTACACGCTCACCGGGACGAATGTAGGAAAAATACGCGGTTGCCAGCAGGATGTCTTCCTTCCCCTGGTAATCAAACACCCGTGCCTGGCAAATGGAATCGATCAGCGCCACATTACGAATAATGGGAGCTCCGTATTCCAGTTTCACATTCAGGCGGTTTTCAGGATAAACGGTCAGTGTGGAATCGAACGGGATATATCGGTTTGCACGATAATTGACGGCTAACGGTTTATCACGGGTGTCGTCCGGCTGAAGATGGTAATATAATACATAATTGCCGTTTTCATCGCTGAAGGCAGCCTGGTCTCCGGCACGCACACGTACGGAAGGAACAGGCAACCCTGTAAACTTATCCGATACCCGCCCGAATATTTTGCCGCATCGGGAATCGGTTCCGCTTCCGTGTTTGAATCAACGAATTTTTTGAAATCACAGGCTGAAAAAATCATAACCGGGATGATCAACAGACTGATTGTTTTTAAAATACTCATGGTAACCGCTTTAAATTATCAGCACTAATTTAGTTTTATCCGTTCATGCATACAAATACAAAATTACAGGTCGTCGGCTCGCTTACATGAGTCAGGGATTGTTTGTCGATCGGCGGCAACGCTCCGTCCGTATTTGCATGACAACCCATATCCCGATATATTTAGCAAACGATTTTATTGCTGAAAAACAATCCAACGGACAAGGATATTACTTACAGATGCAAGCAGACGCCGAACTTACCGGGTTTTTAAAATATCTTGCCGCCGAAAGCGGCAAAATTATACGCCCCTATTTTCGTTCGAAAATATCCGTAGAGCAAAAGGCCGATAATTCTCCGGTAACCATTGCCGACCGCAAAACCGAGGAACGCCTGCGTGACCTGATCATGAAACAATTTCCCGGTCACGGAATCATCGGTGAAGAATTCGGCGAAACCAATCCCGGCGCCGAATACCGGTGGGTACTCGATCCGATTGACGGCACCAAAAGTTTTATCAGCGGGGCGCTCAGTTTCGGAACGCTGATCGCTTTGGTGCATAACGGACAGTCGATCATCGGTGCTTTCAATCAACCGATACTCAACGAATTGCTTATTGGTGACGGAAGCACGACCCGGCTGAACGATTCCATCGTAAAGGTGCGTCAATGTGAATCTTTATCCGATGCCGTTTTGCTGACAACCGACCATCTGCACTTCGAGCGCTATCAGCGCCGCGAACCATTTGAAGAACTGATCAGAAAGGTAAAAATGTACCGCAACTGGGGAGACTGCTACGGGTACTACCTGTTATCCACCGGTTTTGCCGATGTTATGATTGATCCCATTATGAACCTGTGGGACACCGCCGCCCTGGTGCCCATTGTTCGAGGCGCCGACGGAACGATTACGGATTATCACGGCAGTGACCCGATGAAGGGCGGCAGCATTGTTGCCGCCGTGCCGGGAATTCACGCTGAAGTTATCCTAATATTGAACTCCGGTAAATAGAGTTTTGTACTACCTCTGCAAATTGCTTAAATTCTGCCGCTCCAAGCGAAGAAAGGATTGAAAAAAATGTATCGTCTGTCCATATAAACATCCATATCTGCGGCACATTTGCTGCGTGATTACGAAGGTCCCTGCGCCCGGCTGCACGGACACAACTGGAAAATAAAAGTACAGGTTGCAACCGACCGGCTCAACGATATCGGAATCGCCATCGATTTCAAGGATTTGAAAGACATCACCTGGCAGGTCGCCGGCCGTTTCGATCATCAAAACTTTAATGAAATTCCCCCTTTTAACGACATCAATCCAACGGCGGAAAATATTGTCCGCTTTTTCTTCGAGCAGATCCGCGGTCTTTTGCCCGACGGAATCAATCTGGAAAAAGTCAGCCTGTGGGAAACTGAAAAATACCTGGTGGAATATGTCAGCGAATGAAAACAATCTAAAAGTAAACGAAATATTTTACAGCATTCAGGGCGAATCGACCCATACCGGCCGGCCCTGCATATTTATTCGTCTGACCTACTGTAATTTGCGCTGTACCTGGTGTGATACCGAATATGCTTTTCATGAGGGAAAAGATGTATCGTTCGAAGATATTCTGACCAAAATTGCCGGTTACAAGTGCAAACTCGTGGAAATTACCGGCGGTGAACCGCTGGTGCAGAAAAACGTTATCCCGTTCATGAATTTGCTTTGCGATGAGGGGTATGAGGTGCTGCTTGAAACAGGTGGTCACATGGATATTACTCCCGTGGACAAACGTGTTAAAAGAATTATGGATATTAAATGTCCCGGCAGCGGAGAATCGGGCAGAATGAAATGGGAAAACCTGGAATTGCTCACCGGGTCCGATGAAATAAAATTTGTAATTCTAGACCGGGAAGATTTTGACTGGGCCGTTCAAAAAATAAATGAATACCGGCTGGACGGAAAAGTACCGCTGATTTTTTCCCCAGTTTGGGAAGAATGTCCCCCGTCCGATCTGGCAGACTGGCTGAAAAAGAGCGGTATGGATGCCCGCCTGCAGATTCAGCTGCATAAACTAATCTGGTCGAGGGAAAAAAGAGGAGTATAAAATGGCGGAACTGGAAGTATTTGAAAACAAATATCCTCAACGCGACTATTATATTACCCATATCAATGAAGAGTTTACTTCTGTTTGCCCGAAAACCGGGCTGCCTGATTTCGGCACCATCACGGTGAACTATATTCCCGATAAATTATGCCTGGAACTTAAAGCATTGAAATACTATTTTCTGGATTTCCGCAACAAGGGCATATTTTATGAGGCTGTCACGAACCAGATACTGGACGAACTGGTGGAAGCATGCCGGCCCCGCTATATGGAAATAATCGGGGAATTTACTACCCGCGGCGGCATGCACTCTACCATTGTAGCCGTTCACGATCCGCAGAAAAGGGGCAGGTTTAAATGAGCCGTCAAAAGGCGGTTGTGCTGGTTTCCGGCGGGATGGACAGTTGCGTCACCGCCGCCATCGCCGCGCTGGACTATGACTGTGCATTTCTGCACCTGAATTACGGCCAGAAAACCGAAAAGCGCGAATTGCAGGCATTCAATGATATTGCCGATTATTTCGGCGTCACCGACCGGTTGGTGGTTGACGTTTCTCATTTCTCACGGATAGGCGGATCCAGTCTTACAGACAAGAACATCGATATATCGGAGGCCAACCTTGATTCCAATGAAATCCCCAGCAGCTATGTGCCTTTTCGAAACGCCAATATTCTGTCCATTGCTACCAGCTGGGCTGAAGTGCTGAGTGCTTCCAGAATTTTTATCGGAGCTGTGGAAGAAGATTCGTCAGGATATCCCGATTGTCGCCAAACTTTTTTTGACGCCTTCAACGAAGTGATCCGAACCGGGACCAAACCCTCAACCGATCTGCAAATTGAAACGCCGTTGATACGAATGGCAAAAAAGGAGATTATAAAGAGAGGCGTTGAACTGAAAGCGCCGCTGGAATTGTCATGGTCCTGCTACCGGGCGGAAGAAGTTGCCTGCGGCACCTGCGACAGCTGTGCCCTGCGCCTGCGGGGATTTCGATTGGCGAGAATGGAAGATCCTATTCCTTATCTTATCCGGCCTGTTTATTGATTTCAGCTATAAATAAAAAAAGCCCCGCTGCCTTGCGGGACTTTTGATTTGGGAGAGAAATATTTAATGCGTTGGTAACGCTGCTTTTTAACATCCCTGTTCATCCAATCGTTGTTTCACCAGAAATGCATTCGGTAAAAAAAACTCCCCACATCCCTGTGGGGATTCGGTGCTGATGAATTAATTTGGGAGAGAAATAAAACAGCACCTATACTCTACAATATCCGATTCCGTGTCTCCCTGTTCCCGTTATTTTCTGCGGGAACTTAAAATATTTTATGACCGGTTTATATACTTGAATTTTAATACCCTCCAAGACTATTAACAAATCCTGTGCCAATAAAATGCTCATTGTTTTTTATAGAGTTACGGGAGGTTTGGTGTTTTTCTCCGGGGGAAACGAGCACGCTTTGCACCGGCAACTGCATTTTTTGCACAGTGCCGTCACCCGTGCGGCACTTATCAGAATCTTAAACTGAAGCCGATATGTCCCGGTTTCAAAAAGAAACTCAGGTTTTGCGGTTCCTTTGCCGGAAGCGGGCTCCAAAGTGCATCCGCAAAAGCATAGCCCCAGATAAGGATTTGACTGTAGGTCAGAATTATGCGGGTGCGGTGCCATCGGTTGTAGGTGTTGTAACGGGATTCGATTTTAGCGGGAAGTGTGCTGTTAAGATAAGCATCCCTTGATTCTTCTTCGCGAAATACGGCTGCGGTCAATGCGATTGAATTGGCGACAAAAGCTCCCATAACGATGTACCCTTTGAGCTGCTCCTGTTTATAAAGCTGACCCCAGCCGGGAACGACCAGCGATCGCCAGGCGGCATCAGGCCCTTTTTCCCTGACCAGCACATAACGGGTAAATTCTCCGCCGGGAGACACTGTTTCATTACCGGTGCCAATCCTTTCGAACTCGGTTCGAATTTTATCAAAATAGCTGATTATTTTGGGTGAAACGGTTACGGCATCCAGCTGTAGGTCGGGTTTCAGGGTGAGAGCGGATAAAAAGGAAGCGCGGGCGGTTTCCATTTCGCCGAGATTGAAAGCGGCGAACGCTCTGAATTTATATACATCAATTAACTCGGATCTGGAATACTGATCGAATTGCTGAATCGCCTCCCCGGAAAGACTCAGCGTCCTCTGAAAATTGATATTATTATAAGATTCGATGATTTCAGAAACGGATATCTGCTGCGCCTGAATCACCAGCGGAAACATCACAACGAGTGCAACCGATAAAAACCGTACCATGCATATTTACTTTAAATAGATAATTTTCCGGGTTTCAACATTTTCCGCACTTCGTAACATCAGAATATATGTTCCTCCGGCGACTCCTCTGCCGCCGTTATCTCTTCCGTTCCAGAAAACCTCATGTTCACCGGCCGAAA
Source organism: Calditrichota bacterium (assembly GCA_024277055.1). Lineage (GTDB taxonomy): Bacteria > Calditrichota > Calditrichia > JAJRVZ01 > JAJRVZ01 > JAJRVZ01. Next base: position 10,694 of record JAJRVZ010000130.1, on the reverse strand, counting down.
TTTTACTGTTTAACAAATCACGCACCTTTTCGCCCAGCACAGTATAAACGGCCATTTCGACGGTTGTATTTTCTGCAAGCGAGTAACGGATACGGGTGCCGCCGTTGAACGGATTCGGAAAATTTGAGTGCAAAACCATTCGTTCCGGGATGCCGCGATTCGTTTCCGGCAAAATGGATGTTACAATCGGCAGAGCATCCACCCGGCTGATAATTGAATTCTGGGCGGTTTCATGACCCCCAAAAACATAAACAGTATTATTGAATTGTGCAAATGCAAATCCTGCCCGTGCGGTCGGCAATTCGGGACCCGATTCCACTTGCCCGGAAACGGTATTGTATATATCAACCGTGGCGCTGACCCCCGTTGTGGTTTCACCACCGATAATGTATGCTTTGTTTTCGATGAACAGGGCGCCACCTTCACCGCGGCCTTCGCTGAGCATCGGTCCGTCATACCATTGCCGGTCCGGCGCCAGTATCCTGGAAGAATTCAAAGGACCGAAATAAAAACCGCCCAGAATGAAAACGGAATCATTGTGCGTAAAAGTAAACGCCGATGCACGGGGCGGACTCATTACAACCGCAGTATCTTCGCGCCATTCATCGTTGATCAGGTCATACCATTCAATTTTCTCCTGTAAATTACCATTTTTCCTGGAACCTCCGAATACATAAAGCTTTCCCTGAAAAACGGCTGAGGTGGGGCCGTCTCGCTCCTCGCGCAAATCATGCACTTCCTGCCACTCGTTTTGCACACCATCCCAGGTTTCCACCGATTTGTAAACATCGCTTTCATCCCGGCCGCCGATTACAAATATCCGGTTGTCATAAACAATGGCCGTTGCATTGGCCCGTTCATCCTGTAATTGCGGCGCGCTGGTGGTGTCCCATGTATCGGTTACCGGGTCGTATATATCCACCCTTTTCAAATAGCCTAAGTTGTTGTTTCTACCACCGATAACGTATATTTTATTGTTAAAGGCAACAGCGGAAGCCCCGGCTCTCCCTACCGGCATATCCGCTTTCTGTGTCCACTGAGCCATTGCCGGAAACGACAGGCCCAGGGCACATGCGGTAATAAAGAATAATAGTTTCATAAACAAATCTTCCTGATTTTGTTTTTCAGCAGTTTAAATAAGTCAACTTCCATGCCAAAATCAGTTTTTTAGAAATATTTTCCGGTTGGTTGTTCTTCCGGGTAATATTTCAATTTCTTCCCTGTATTCTTCAAAATTGGGGTTTTTGACGACCAGGGTATAACGGCCGCGTTCCAGTTTCGCCGGTACCTGTAACGGTGTCGTATCCAGATATTCCCCGTTCAGGTACAATTCACCCCACGGACTCACATCAACCATCAGGAACCCCACAGCGGCTTCAAGTTTTACGCGGATCGTATCGGATCGGTCCGCTTCGATTTCGATTTCCTCCCGGTATGTCCGGTATTCCGGGTTCTGTAATTCCAGAATATGCTTTCCCGGTTTCAGAAACAATTCATTTTTCAGAGGCGTTGTATCCACAAGCCGGCCGTCAATAAATACATTGGCCCAGGGCAGCGCAGTAACGAATAAACCGCCGTTGCGGGGTTCTGTTTCAGCTGCGGTTTCGGTACCCGTATCCGCTGTGGACATCCGGTTGTTTCCTTCATACTCTTTTGAAACTGTATCGGCGGCAGACTGTTTTTCAACAGATGATAAAAACGCCGTTTTTTTTTGTGGTTCTTCCGGTTTCATCTCAATCGGCAACGAATCCTTTAGTGCCGGTTTTACCGCCGTTGCCTGTTGATCTTTGTCAGACTCACCGATTTGTGTAGCCGGATTCTTTTCCGGAAGAAGAAATACCCCTATCGTAATCACCATTAAAAGGAAAATGACGGCCGCAACGATCAATCCCGTTTTTTTCCGGCCGGGCTTAAAGGGCGTTACCGGGACGGCGGCAGGATAAACTTCCGATGGAAATGTTGTCCGGGCATTCGGGTTTGCCGTCAGCACGGCGAATTCCTTTGCGGAAATAATCCGCGTTCCCTCTATTTGTTTTTTATCGAACAGTTCCAGGATTTCATCGCAGGATTGCGGCCGTTTTTCGGGCTGCTTGGCCATCATACGCATAATCAGGCGGTCGAGCCAGACCGGAATATCATTACGGTAGGAAGAGGGATTTTCCGGGTATTTATTCAGTAAATAACTGATGGATTCCACTACGGTGCTGCCGGCAAACGGTGACCGTTCCGTCAGCAGTTCGTACAGCGTGACGCCCAGCGAAAAAATATCGCTGATTGCCGAAACCGGTTTCGTTTGCGCCTGCTCCGGGGACATATAGGCAGGGGTTCCGACCGTGCCCCCCTGGGCCGTAATCGAAGGCAGGTTACCCAGACGCGCCAGCACGAAATCGGCGATCTTTACACTGCCATCCCTGCCGATAAGTATGTTTGAAGGTTTAATATCCCGATGAATTATTTTGCACTGATGAGCGAAACTCAACCCGGAGAGTATTTCCCTGCTGATATACAAAATCACCGCAACGGAAACCGGCGCGAACTGCTGAGCAAATCCGGAAAGGGTCCAGCCGTCAACATATTCCATGGCGATATAAAAAGAGTTTTTTTGTTGATCAAAATCGATCACACCGACGATATTGTTGTGTTTAAGGCGGGCGTAAAATTTCGCTTCCCTTTTAAACCGTTCAACGATATCGGCGTCGCCTGCAAACTGCGGATGCAGGATTTTCATCAACACCGTTCGATCCAGCGATTCCTGCCGGTAAAGAGCAACGGAGTTCACCGGACCACGGGATATTTCGCGAATGAATTTATACCCCGGAATTTCCATCAATTTCGCCCCACTCTTTCAGCTGATATTGAAGCCAGCGACGTGAAACACCTAATTTTTCCGCCGCTTTGGTACGATTTCCATTAACGGATTCCAGTGTTTTCAGTACTGCCATTTTCTCGATCTCTTTCAAACTCATTCCGATTTCCAGTTTTTCTTCCCTTTTCTGCAGACGCAAATCATGCTCTTCGATTAAATGGCTTCGGGCCATGATTACCGCTCTTTCAATGGTATTTTCCAGTTCACGGATATTTCCCGGCCAGGAATAATTCAGCAACGCTTTTTTCGCACCTTCGCTCAGGCCGGTCAGATGCTTTTTGTTCCGTTCCGCATACACGTGCAGAAAATGATCGGCCAGCAACATGATATCGTCCGTCCTTTCACGCAAAGGCGGCATGGTTATGTTGATCACATTCAGGCGATAATAAAGGTCTTCACGAAACTCACCCTTCTGTACCATATCCCACAGATCTTTATTGGTAGCGGCAATTATCCGCACATCGATCTTATGGGTCACATTTTCCCCAACCCGTTTGACTTCTCCTTCCTGCAGCACGCGCAGCAGTTTTGTCTGAATGTTTTTGCTGATATCGCCGATTTCATCCAGAAAAAATGTTCCGCCGTTCGCCTCTTCGAATAAACCGGGTTTATTTTCAGTAGCGCCCGTGAAGGATCCCCTTTTATGACCAAACAATTCGGACTCCAGCAGGGTTTCCGTAAGCGAACCGCAGAAAACAGGCACGAAGGGCATATCCTTACGGGTACTGTTGGCATGAATTGCCTTGGCGATCAGTTCTTTTCCGGTTCCGCTCTCGCCACCGATCAGTACCGTTGCTTCGGATGCAGCCACATTCCTGACCATATCGAAAATATCCTGAATTTTGGGGCTGCGGCCGATAATCTCAGGGAAAAGAACCCTTTCTTCAATCTGTTTCCGTAATTTAATATTTTCCGAATGTAAACTTTCGTAAAGCCGTGCATTGGCAATGGCAACGGCTGCCTGCTGGGCAAAAGCTTCGAGAAAGTCGATACTTTCCTGTGTGAATTTTCCCACCCCGCTGCGGTTATCCATATAAATGGCCCCCAATATTCCATCTTTATGACGAAGCGGGACCCAACAAATAGAGTGGATTTGCTTCAGTTGAATGCTTTCCTAACCGGCGAAACGTTTATCCTGCAGGGCGTCATAGGTCAGTACCGACTCCCCTTTCCCCAGAACCAGATTAACGGCGCTGGAACTCAGATTACGAATATCGGAGATTGCATCCTCGTCGATCTGCCGCGCGGTAACCACTTCAAAATCATCGTCGTTTTTCAGATCGCGCAGTAAAACAAATCCGCGTTCCGCTTCCAGAGTCTCCATGGCGATATCAAGCACCTTAACCAGCAATTCGTCAATCTCATGCAGGTAATTGATTTCATTGGTAATTTCAAGAAGCGCTTCAAAGGGATTGCGTCTTTCAGTATTCATGTTTCAGTATCCCCATTTTTAAGGAACGTTAAAGGCACCCTCTTTGGAACTGCTGGTGTCGCCGAATTCATCTACAATGTATATGCTCCAGAAATAATCTCCCGGAGGAAGCGGTTCGGTTACCTCAAATGCAGTGTCGGAGAACGGAATATTATCGTAGGTGCGCACCAGACTGTAAAAACCTAAATTAATCCTGTAAATTTCTATTTTGTAATGAAAATCATAATCAACGAATACCTGTTTCCAGCTGAAAACAGCGGGAAAAGAATCTATCGGCGCCAGCCCCACCGGGGCGATCAGTACAGGCACCTGATCAATTATGCGTACGATGAAAATATCTTCCGACTGAGAAACGTTTCCCGCCTTATCCCTGCACAGAAACTGAAGTGCCCGCCCTTCCAATGCGTGCATTGATTGCACGGGCAATTCGGCTTCCTGCACCGTCTGCTGGTACAAACCGAGCACACCGGTGGTAAATAAAGTTTCTGAAAAAGCAATGGCAGGTATCTCCATCCATACGGAATCTATTTCATCCACCCCGTCCGCGTCGAAAACGCGGGTTTCTATCGTCAAATGATGGGCGTCTTCCAGTGGCCACCAGCGGCTGATATGATGTGAAGTTACGACAATCGTTTCAAACCCGGGCAACGCATTCAGACCGAAATTGATCTGTTGTTGTGTTGCAGGCAAATTGACGCTAACCGAATCCGGACGATACCCATCCAGCGTACATAATAAACTGTAATTACCGGACTGTAACCCCGAAAACTCGAAACTCCCATCCGTTGCCGAAATGGCGAATAAATTGCCGGGACTGAGGATAATCATCGCACCAGGTAAAGCTACCGTTCTCTGCGCGGAGGCATGAACCATGCCCCTTATTTTATTGACACCCTGTCCTAGATATTTGCCGGATTTCGGGTCCAGCACATTGTCGCGCGGCGCATTATCGATACAAGCCGATACGACAAAACAAAGTACAAGTGGTATGAACAGTTTGCTGATTGAAAAGTAAAGAAAACGCTGCTTTATCATAGTTGATCAATATAAACGCAAATTTTGCGCAAAGCAATCCTGAAGTGAATAATTTGCACAGAAAACGCCTGTTCACTGCTCAGTAAGTTGCGGAAGAAATAAAGTGATCGTAGTGCCGTTGCTCGGCTTGCTTTCGACTCTGCAACGACCATGGTGTAGTTTGACAAACTCCTGCACCCAGAAAAGTCCGAGTCCCAGATGGGCACGACCGTTCCGGTACTGGTAGGCTTCTGTTTTGGTGGTGAAGAACGGTTCGAAAATATGTTTCAGACGATCTTCTTCGATTCCACAACCGTTATCGCTGACACGCAGAATAATTTGTCCGTTTTGAACTTCCGTCTTAACGACGATATCGGTTTTATCATCGGAATGCGAAGCCTCCACGGCATTGTGCATCAGGTGAACGAATGTTCGTGAAAGTTCATTGTAATTCGCCCAAATCCCCGTGTCCTGTCGGCACAGGTCCAGACGAAGATCAACTTTGCGCAGAAATGTCTCGTTCGCTTTCAGGATTTCGATCTGGTTTTCTATGAGCTGGTTCAAATCCACCCGGCGCTTCTGTCCCTCTTTTGCAATTATCCCGTTTCGCAGCGCCTGCGTCAGCAGAAGTTTGATTTGCGCAAATTGTCTGCCCAGTTGGGCGGTTGCGCTGATATCCGGTAAATACTGTAATTGCGCTTCGCACTGCATCACCCAGTTCTGCAGACTTTTAAAGGTTTGTTCCAGGAATCTGGTTTTCAGCCTTCCGGCTGTTTGCTGGGGTTCCGTTTGAATTTCCTGTGTTTTTTCCTGGTGCAATATGCTGACGATATAATAGGGTGAAGCGGTCAGTTTTTGAAAGTTCAATATCCAGCAATGCATATCAAGACTGTTGGCTTTTACCGTCAGTATCCCCTCTTCGGGTAAGCGAAGAATTCTATCGGTTGTAAACCAATCGGTCAAATTAAGCATGCGATTAACCACAGCAGCTTTGGGCAACTCCAGATTGCGGAAGGCTTTGTTCTCTGAAACTATTTGCAACTCCTTATCCGCCACCAGAACCGGTACCGGTAAATCGTTCAGAAAGTTTAAAATGCGGGGACGATTTACAACTGGTTTTAATAAAAAACAGCTGATTGCAGTATCCGGTAATTCAATCTCGAAATGTTCGGCCCTGAATTCGAGCCTTTCACGGTTTTTCGACCAGAGAGAAATAACAGAATCCGAATTTTCCGGATTTTCGGTAAGATTGCGCAGACTTTTGGCAGAGATCATCTGCACCAGCGATACGGGTTTTTCATTGACGGCAAAACCGAGTTCCAGCAATAGTTTCCTGTTGGCATGATAAAAATTTTTATCATACAACAACAGAATAGGATGGTCTATATTGTTGATCAGTTTCAGGAATTTTTCCATGCTGCCCGCAAATAGATTAAATGCAGTTGCGGAAACTTCCGCCTGCGAACCAAATCCGTTTAATAAATTCCGATGTGATGCCCCGTGTACCGTAATATACGGCTTAAATCATTGTACTTCAAAACCGAAAAGTGAAACGTCGTCCGAAAATTCTTTCGCAGTTGAAAGGGAGCGAACCCGTTTAATGGTTTTAGTGAAACGTTGATTCAGCGAACCGTTCTGTTCCGTCAACATTTCAGTTACGGTTTCCAGACCGATCTGTTGTTTGTTTTCCACGGGGACTTCAAATAACCCGTCGGTAAGAAGGATTAATTCATCACCGGACTGAAGATCGAATTTTATTTCGGAAAACGCTGCGTATTCCATCATACCAACCGGAATATCCGCATGCTCGATATATTTCGATTTTCCGTTACTGGAAATCAGCAAGGGATAGGGATGCCCCGCATTTACAAGGCGCACCTGACAGGTATCCAAATCGATGACCATGTAAATGCAGGTAAAATAGGCGTCAAAAGTATCCATCGGAAAATTGGTATTCAATTCCCGCATAACTTTTTCCGGCTCCAGCAGATAATGAAGCGGATTGTTTTTACCCAGACGTTCGGGAGGATGTGCCGTATTCAGGCCGGAACGAAAAAAATTATGAATTGAAACGGCCAGCATTGCCGACTGAACGCCATGACCGGAAACATCGACCATAAACAGGGCCACGTGTTTTTTATCGGGGCGCAGAACATTGAAAATATCACCGGCAACATGACTGCTGGGAACAAATTGCCAGGCAAAATGCAGTTTACCGATGGATGAAATATTCTGAGGCAACAGCTGCCGCTGTACCATACCGGCCGCCTTGATATCTTTGTTTATCAATTCCGTTTTTTTGTGTAAATCACCATAGGCTTTTTCCAGCTGAATGTTTTTCTGCAGCAATTGTTGATGCAGGTTTTTCAGGCGGATATGCGTGTTCGCTCGCGCAATTACTTCAACCGGATCAAACGGTTTGGTAATATAATCCACTGCGCCGATCGTCAAACCTCTTACTTTGTCGATCGAATCGTTTTTTGCCGTGAGAAAAATTACCGGTATATTTTCCGTGGCATCGATGGATTTCAGGCGGCGGCACACTTCAAAGCCATCCATACCGGGCATAACGATGTCCAGCAGGATCAGGTCCGGTGTTCGGGTGATGGCCGTTTCCAGCGCCTGTTCCCCGTTTTCGGCCAGCAACACTTTGTAGTCGGCATCTTCCAGAGTTCGTCTGAGCAATTTCAGATTAATGGGATTGTCATCGACAATCAAAATGGTCGACATCATTTCTATCTGCTCTGTTTCATGGCGTTCATATTATTCTTATCGGCATTTCTGAACAGTGAATAAAAATTTTGCAAAAAAAGTCGGCGCCGCTTGCAGGTGAATTCCGGATTATCGAAATTTTGTGACCGGAAATCCGTTATTAAAAAAAGGAGATAAACATGCCGGAGTACAGAATTCTTGGAAAATCCGGTCTTAAAGTCAGCGAAGTCGGACTTGGTTGCTGGGCTGCAGGCGGACCGTCTTTCGATGATGAGGGACAGCCGGTGGGTTGGTCCGGGAATGATGATAAAGCATCACTGGCGGGCATGTTCAGGGCCTGGGAACTCGGTATTAATCACTGGGATACCGCCGATGTATACGGGAAGGGACATTCCGAGCGTCTGATCGGCAAAGCTTTCCGGGAAGGAGTAAAACGAGAGGAAATTGTACTGGCCGGTAAAGTAGGCTGGTTCAGGGGAACGGCGGCGCATCCGTTTGAACCGTTGCATATCCGCCATCAATGCGAACAGTCGCTTGCGAATCTGGGAACCGATTATCTCGATATTTACTACCTGCACAATCCATTTTTCGGTGAAAACGATGAGTATCTCGAACCGGCTGCGGAGCAAATGTTCCGGTTAAAGGAAGAAGGAAAAATCCGTGTCATCGGCCAGTCTGCATACAGCTATGAACAGTTCCTGAAAGTTTGTCCTGTTACCGGGCCGGAAGTGCTGCAATTGCCTTACAACGCCCTGCGCAGCCCCTTCGATACGCCGGAAACGGATATCTTCACCTGGGCCGATCAGCGGGACATGGGATTGGTGCTGTTCGGTTCTTATGCGAAGGGTGTTCTGCTGGGCAAGTACAACCCGGATAATCCGCCGCAATTTGATGTCGGTGATATCCGTAACAGGGTTGAAGATTTCGGGGCGGAATTTCTCAGGCGGCTTAGCGACGCCCTCGACAAACTTCGCACCAGGTTTGGTGAATCAGCTGAAGAGCTGGCAAGAGTGGCCAATCAGTATGCTCTCTCGAAATCAAAACATGCTGTGGTAATTCCGGGCTTTAAAAATGAACGGCAGGTAACCGTTAATGCCGGAACCATGGGCAAACCGCTCAGTCGGGAGGAATGCCTTTTAATTGAAGAAGTCATGAACATCTTCAAATAAAACGGCGGCACAGACGCTGCAACCCTTTAATTTTCACTTGCATAGATAGGACCCTTGCAATATATTAGCATGTTAAAATAGGATGTAAAGTGGAGAGAAAAAGCGAATCAAAAGAAATCATTCTGAGCGGTATTTCCGTCAGTGAAGGGTATGCTCTCGGTTCCATCTGTGTGTATCGGACGGAGCTGGATGATATCCTCGATTATACCCTGGAATCAGCCGGTGTATCCCAGGAAATGGAACGCTATTTCTCTGCACTGAACGAAGTTAACCTGCAGTTCATGGCCAAACAGAGTCGCATTGCCCGGGATCTCGGTTCCAGCCATGCCGAGATCTATGAAGCCTACAGAATGATTCTTGAAGACCCGTTTTTTCAGGAAGAAATACCGGAATCCATCCGGCAGCTGAAAAAAAATTCGGAATCCATCATTCGCAAAAAGCTGATGATGCTTGAAAAGCGTTTTGAGCATATTAAAGATGAATACCTCCGTGAGCGCATTTATGATATCCGCGGTGTTTCCCGCCGGTTGATCTTCAACCTCATGCAGAATGACAATTATTGTGAATTTGAACCGGACAGCGACAATATTCTGCTGGCACGTGAACTGACCCCGATCGATGCCATCCATTTTCAACATCGTCGTTTGAAAGGGATTGCCACCGAATACGGTGGAAAAACCAGCCATGCAGCCATTCTGGCCCATTCTCTGGAAATCGCCGCACTCGTCGGCGTGAAAAAACTGATGAAGAATCTAAACGGTGTTACAATTGCCGCCGTCAACGGCTTTGAAGGCCGGATCATTCTCAATCCCTCCGAAGAAACAAAAATGGTATACCGGCAACGCATTATGGAATGGGAAGCGCAGCGGCAACGGTTTCAGAGTGTCATTGCTGTTCCTCTTCCGCAGATCGGAAATCGCAATCTGAAGTTGATGGCAAATATAAACGACGAAACGGAAATCGAACTGGCAAAAAAATATCATGCCCGCGGCGTGGGATTGTTCCGGACGGAACTGCAATTTATAGCCAGGGAACGCCATCTTTCCGAAACCGAACAATTTGAACTTTACAAAAAGATTCTGGAATCTTTCCCCGACGATGATGTCGTTATCCGCCTGCTGGATATGGGCGGCGATAAATTCCTGCCGTTCACGGACAGTCATCCCGAGTTGAATCCGTTCCTGGGCTGGCGCTCGATCCGCATTCTGCTCAGTGAAATCGATGTATTGAAAGTGCAGTTGCGGGCATTATTTCGTGCCGCGCCCTTCGGCCGGCTTAAAATCATGATTCCCATGATTTCAAGCCTGGAAGACCTGCTTGCGGTCAAACAGGTCATCACGGAAGTGAGCAAAGAACTGCCCCATCCCGGTTACGATGTACCGATAGGCATTATGGTTGAAATACCATCCGCGGCAATAGAAATAGAAAGAATTTTAAAAGAATGCGATTTTGCCAGCATCGGTACCAATGACCTTGTTCAGTACACCCTCGCGGTCGATCG
>JAJRVZ010000007.1 GCA_024277055.1 Calditrichota bacterium | reverse complement strand
TCCTGTTGGGTTATATCGATGAATAATTCGAACTCCTTCACATCACCGTCCATCCTGGGAGAAAGCGGTTGCGGGAATTTTTTCCTGTTTGCTTTTTTTGTCGATTCTGCAAACATCGACGCAGGTAAAATGGCTGCTGCCGCCGCTGCTGCGGCTCCCGAAGTTAAGAACTTTCTTCGATCCATCCTCACCTCCTAAATTTTAAATACACGGTTAACTGCCGAATGCAGCCTAGTGCGTATGATCATCCTGGTGCGAACTGTCCTCAGATTTTATTTCAGGTTGAGAAATTTGATCATGATGATCCGCTTCTTCATTTTCCCCGATTTCATAATTATTCCGATCTGCTTCCGGTTGTGCGGATATCGTTTTAACCCCCATTCCGAATTCATATACCAGTCTTCCGCCCTTGTCGGCACCATATCCGAGAATGCCGCTGATAATAAACAGTACAAACAACAGAATACGCCGGCTTTTACCTTCCCTGAAAGTGCGTACCGAAAACACGGATAAAGCCGTAAGTATCAGAATACCGCTCATCCACAGCATTACATCCCGATGTTCATGCACAAAATCGTGTCCGGGGGCGTCATGTCCCAAACCGTTTGAAGCGATATATCCCGTGATAACCGCCGTTACAGCGGACAGTGCGCTCAGGTAGAGTAAATAGGTGGCGAATACACGAAACTGTTCGTTTTTTGTCAGCCACCATATCCCTTCGAATAACAGTGTTACCAGTATCAGAGCGATGGGAAAATGTACAAATAATGGATGAATATTCTGTACTATTTCCAATCCGGGTAATAATTCCATTTTCTGTCTCCTTTATGCCTGTAAGTTAAGATATTATAATCCATGAAATGCCAATATTTTTAAAAATATTTACCAGTGAAAGCGGTTGAATTATGAAACTGAATGAGGCTTTGAAAGTAAATTTTTTTAAACATTCCAGCGGACATTCTCATGGCTGCTTTTTAATTGCTACGTATGTTTTATCTGCCTGCTGAACGACAAGAGAATATAATTTCCTCTCTTATTCAAATTACTCGTCTGTTGCACGGAAAATACTCGATGTTTAAAATCCAATGCTGCTTTATCATCATTTCGCCCTTTATGAATGTTGCATTTCTATCCTGAAATGGTTGTTGTCTCTGAAATCCGCGTACAACAAACCTTCAAACGCTGTGCCAAAGATAGTCATACCGTGCTAACTCTATTATTCTTAATTATATAAGGATCGATGATGAATTTCTGCGCGCGCTTGTAACCGATAATATTTGATAATAGTCTACAACGAACTGTTGAGTATTCTGCAATTTCGCAGTATCCAAATTCATGGGGGCTTCAGTCAACGATAGCCGGAAGAGAGTCCGGAAAATCAATCAAACCGTGAAACCGGCGGAGATTGGGATTTATTTATAGATTTTCCGGTCAGATAAACAGCGCTTGCTCCCAGCAGAATCACCACAAATATATAAGGGGAATGAACCTGACGGGCAAGCAGAAAGCCGCCCAGCGCCGGACCAACGCTCTGTCCAAGACTATTGGAAGAATTCAAAAATCCTAAAGCTCTTCCCGGTTGTGTAAGGGAATGTTTACTTACCAGCGCTGTCAGGGCGGGTGTTATGAAGGCAACGCCCAGTGCAAAAACGGCGACGTACAGCAGCAGGAGTACCAGGCTTTCACTGGTCATTAACAGTATTAATCCCAGGGTCATCAAAACAAAACCGGCCGGAAGGAGTTTTTTTTCGTCAACTCTGTTCATCAGCCGGCTGACAACAATGCCCTGGGCCAGAGCCATCGCCAATCCGCAAACAACAAATATCAACCCCATTTCCGCCGGACCATAGTTGAGAAGCTCCCGCGCATGAAGAGCGAAGGTCCCTTCAAAGGTTGCCAGTGCAAACTGGCTTATGAAGGCCAGGATTAGAAACGGGTACAAACCGCCGCTGACGAACTGGCGGAAAGCTAGCTGCCTGGGGATCACTTCCGGTTGATTTCCTGAGGCCGGCAAATCCGCGGAGATTGTCTTCAAAGATTCGGGCAGCCAGCGCAGGGCTGCTCCCAGTGTTACAAATGACAGCAGGGCCGTTACGAAAAAAGGAATGGAAAAACCGTCCAGGCTGAAAGATAAAAAATGAAAAACCGGATCGCTGTTAATTCGCGACAGAAATGCGCCCAGTGCCGGGCCGACAACAATACCCGAACTGACGGAACTCCCCAGCCATGCCATGCTGCGACCGCGGTCTTTTATGGATGTCAAATCTGTAACATACGCAGTTGCAACGGGAAAAATCGCTGCAGAAAACATTCCTCCGATAGTGCGCGTAACATATAGCACTTCCAGGTTGGTTCCGAGACCGAAGAATATCATGGAAACGGCATAGCCACCCAGTCCGAGCAGAAAAAGAGGACGGCGGCCGATTCTGTCAGACCACTTTCCCCACAGAGGAGCAAAGAAGAATTGCATCAGGGCGAAAATACCGGTCAGTATTCCCGTATGGGTAGTCGCCCCGAACAATGATGCGCCTCCTGCCAAAGCCATTCGTTCGATATAAAAAGGAAGTACGGGCAGAATCAGTCCGTAGCCGATCATGATTACAAACAAACAGGCATAGAGAATGATTAAATAGTTTTTTTTGTAATCAATCATGTTTTTAGAACGCTTATTTCCGTATTAACCGGTTTAAGGAATTCTACCGGCATCAACCATGAATATCGTCCAACCGCCTATGGTAAAGAAGGTCACAATCAACCAGAACAGCAGGCGCGGCAGAACAGCAATGTTCCGGTAATATGAATGATATAACCGCCCGCTGTGGAACATAGTGTAAGATTCCGAAATAATCTCCCAGAAGGCGTGAGTGCTGATCAGAGCAAGAACCAATTCAATTATGCTGTTATGTCCGTTGTTAATCAGTATAGACACCAGAATCACCGTATAGATAAGATAAAGCGGCAGAGTTTGCAAATGACCGAATTCATGTATACAGCTTAACGTTTCATTTTCCCTTCTTGATAAACCTTTACGCAACAGCCCGTTTACCAGGGGAGGATGAGGAATGAGGAAGGTTCCGAATCCGGCTTTGTGCCAAAAACCGGATCGGACCTCGATAACCGCTTCGAGACCATACCATGTACGGCCCCTGAAGAATTCTTCTGCGTGTTCCTCCCTTTTCATCGGTTACCTTCTCAGCTTAACTCTTCGGGATTTACCCTTTTGAGCATTATGGCATTTACGGCGACAATAATCGAACTGCCACTCATTGCAATGGCGCCGATTTCCGGCCGAAGGGTGATTCCCCAGAAGGGATAGAGAACACCTGCCGCAATGGGAATGGCAAGCATATTGTACGCCACCGCCCAGAGGAGATTCTGTTTCATTTTACGTAAAGTGGCACGGGAAATCGTAATGGCCTTTAAAACGTCCAGGGGATCACTTTTCATCAATACCACATCGGCCGTTTCCACCGCTACATCCGTGCCGGCCCCGATGGCGATACCGACATCAGCCTGAGCCAGAGCCGGAGCGTCGTTAATGCCGTCACCAACCATTGCGACAAATTTGCCCTTCTGTTGCAGTTCTTTAACTTTATCCTGTTTCTGATGCGGCAGTACTTCGGCAAAAACGGTATCGATACCCAGTTCCCCGGCCACACGTTCGGCTGTACCCCGATTGTCGCCGGTCAGCATGGCCACTTCAACTCCAATATTGTGCAGGGCCTTTATCGCCGATTTTGCTACGGGACGTATCGCGTCGGCAATGACTATCAGTCCGGCAAATTGACCATCGACCGCAGTATAGATAACGGTTTGTCCGCCGTCTTCCAGCTTGTTTGCCTGTTCTTCCATGCCATTGAAGGATATATTTCGGTCGGCAATAAGTTTACGATTGCCCGCCAGCACCTCCTTGCCGTCAACTACCGCACGCATTCCGTGTCCGGGAATGGCCTCGAACGATTCGGTTGATTTGAGTTTGAGATTACGTTCCCCGGCCGCCCGCACGATGGCCTGAGCAAGCAGATGTTCGCTGCCCTGTTCAGCGCTGGCAATCAGTGACAGGAGGTCGTCATCCGTCATTAAATTACCGGCAACGATTAAGTTTGTCATTTCCGGTTCGCCTTTGGTCAGCGTACCGGTTTTGTCGAAAATAATGGCATTCAGTTTTGCCGGTTGTTCCAGGGCGGTGGCGTTTTTATAAAGAATACCGTGTTCCGCTCCCAGCCCCGTTCCCACCATTACCGCCGTGGGAGTAGCCAGTCCCAGCGCGTCCGGGCAGGTGATAACAACAACCGTGATGGCCAGCGTAAGAGCAAAAATAAGTGTTTCACCGATCAGGAAATACCAGATAACAAAGGTGAACAACCCGCCGAGTACGGCGACCAATACCAGATAGTGTGCTGCTTTGTCGGCAAGCTTCTGTGAAGGCGCCTTACTGTTCTGTGCGCTCTGCACCATTTTCACGATCTGGGAAAGGGCGGTGTCCGCCCCTACACGGGTTGCGCGAAATTTGAAACTTCCGGTTTTATTGATGGTTGCCCCGATAACTTCGGAACCGGGATGCTTTTTTACCGGCAGACTTTCGCCGGTGATCATACTTTCGTCTACCTCGGAATCGCCTTCTACGACTTCTCCGTCAACCGGTACTTTATCCCCGGGCCGAATTACCACAATATCACCTACCTGTACCTCACTGGTCGGAATCTCAATTTCGGTACCATTGCGTTCAACATGGGCGGTCGGCGGCGCAAGGGTAAGCAGCTTTTGAATGGCATTGCTGGTGTTGCTGCGCGCACGCATTTCCATCCAATGGCCGAAAAGAACAAAAGTAAGCAACATGGACGCCGCTTCATAGAAAACCTCTCCCTTAAAAAAGAGCGTGGCGGCGACACTGAAAACGTAACCGGCCAGTACGGCGACGGTAATCAATACCGCCATATTCAAAACGCCGTTTTTCAATGATCGGTATGCACCCACATAAAACGGCCAGCCGCCATAGAGAATTACCGGTGTTGCTATGAGAAAAGCGATAATATCCGGTCCTATTCCAGCCGGGGTCGGCAGATCGAAGCCGAAAAGACGGTAAAACAGCGGCGAATAGAGAAAGACCGGTATGGTAAGAAGCAAAACGACAAAAAAACGGTTACGCATATCGCGTACCATGCCTTCCATACTCATCCCGGGACCATGTCCCATTTCATGCGCCATTGAAGTCGTTTCGCCGTCTCCGGCTTCATGTCCGGCATGCATATCCTTCTCCGGCGCGGCCTCATGCTCTGCATGCATATCCGGCGCACCTTCCGGCATGGCATGCCCGGCATGTTCCCCGTGTTCTACGGCAATTCCGGCGGCAGGCGGATCTTCGGGTTCGCAAACATGCTCCGGAAGAGACTCCCCCGTACAGTGAAAACCACATTCGCCGACCAGTTTTTTTATTTCCATAAGATCGATGACAGATTCATCATAACAAACCGTCGCCGTACAATTCAGATAATTCGCGTCGATGGATTGAATCGCCGGGTGCTTGAGCAGCCGTTTTTCGATCCCGCGTCCATCTCCGACATTGAGCATGCCGTGCACACAAATAATCGCTTCTTTCATATTATAATCCTCCTTCTTTACTTCGGGCATGAATAATATATCAAATTGCTGTTTTTTGATTATCTTTCCGACCGAAATCCGGCCGGATGATCAAAAACGCCTGACCATCGGCCGAAAATTCTGTAACCCCTGGAAACGCATCCGGCATTTAGAGTAATTCTGATTTTTTATTTATACTTTTCCGCAAATATATTCAGTTCTGAGTTAATTCAATAATTTCCGAATAGACGGCAAAGCTTGCTCGGCGGCCCGCTCTCCGGTCTCGATGCACAATTGCGCCTTTGTAACATCAAAGGTTTGAATCGGTTATCCGAAATCGGGGCGAACGACCAGATCCGCCAGTTTCAGGAAATGACGTTTATGGTGTCGTGAGCACAGCTCGACCGAGCGTAAAAAAACTTCCAGGCCGTTGTTAATTTCCGGCTGACTTTCCTCCTGATCAACATCCACGGCGATTACGACGTCGACCCCCATTCGTTTTACAACATCCACCGGCACCACATCAACAATGGCCCCGTCAACCAGAAGTTTGTCGTTCAGGGATACGGGAGGAAAAAATCCGGGTAAGGCACAGCTCGCCTGTAAGGCTATCGCTGCGGGTCCTTCCTTAAAAATCACTTTTTCACCACTCATTAAATCTGCGGCCACCGCTGCAATGGGTATCACCGCCTGCTGTAAATCCTTCCCGAGAACAATTTTGTTCAGTGCTTCGATAATCAATGTTTCGGGAAAAATACCCCAGCCCGAAAGGCCGGTAAGAATAAAACTCTCCAGGTTTATGAACTGCCGGAAGCGGTGAAGAAGAGCGTGTTTTTCGGGTTCGTGGGATTTAAGGCGCCTGGGAACGGATGTCTCCAGGTCCAGCATTAACCCGATCAGGTTTTCTTTACTGTAGCCCGGATTCAGGGTGTAAGCCGCGGCGATAATCGCCCCCATACTGCTGCCGGCAATGGCCTGAATGGGAATATTCTCTCTTTCGAGAACAGATAAAACACCGGCATGAGCAAGACCGCGAACGCCTCCTCCGCCGAGGGCCAACCCAATGGTTGGCGAAGATTTATTCTTATCATCTCGTACAAGAATGTTTTTTATTTTTTTCATCGCAATCGTTATCAAAAGTTAAAGTGCATGATTATCCGCCTCTGATCATTGACCATGATTGTGTTCCGCTTTTATTTTTCTCCAGGTCAGATGTTCATAATAGCTGGACCAGAGCATTCCGAATGTAAAAGCGAAAACCAGCTCTTCAATGGGAATGCCGATAATTTCAATACCGGAAATGGCCGACAAAGTCCACACCTGCTCCACATATCCCGGGGCGAGAAAAGCCAGGGATAGAAAATATACGGCATAAAAGAGCAGAAAAAGGACACCGCCCACCCAGATTTTAACTTTAAGATCCGGGCGGCACCACAGCGCGGCCAGTCCGGCAAACAGCATGGAAAGCGTTGCACTGTAAATGGGGTTCCAATCCGTTAAAAAGTAGAGGAGCGGAAAAATAATAACAGGCGTTAACAACGCCCAAATATGAAAGCGATGTCGTGAATGATGTTTTTCGGAGCCGCTCATTTTTTCGTGATCTACCTTAAATATAAAATCATACAGAACGATCCCCAGACCGCCGATTCCAAAGGAAAATATCAGGCTTTCGATATCAAAGCCGGTTCGATGTGCCAGGTCGAACAGTGAAGGGGGATGCCAGTATTCCGGAACGAATAACGGCTCGGTCAAACCAAACGGCATGGTTAATAAACTTGCCCAAAACATTCGGCTGCGGGCTCTGGGGTAAAATATAAATACAATCAGCCAAACTGCTATAAAACCCAGAGACCAGATGAACCATATATAACCGTCATCCATTTTCCTATCTCCTTAAATTGATTTAATTGATTAAACATTCCGCTCGATCCATGTGTGCGGTTTTTCCATGCCGGCACCACACACAGTCACATTCACCGTGCATACAATGCTTATCGAGCAGACGGGATTTATACCATTGTCGGGCGATCCGGAACAGGAGTGCTTTTGGAACGGACGGCTGATAGAATCTTCTCAGTACGCCCACTGCATCTTTAACTCTGCTCATACGGTTAAGCATCAGACGATAGCCGAAATTTCCCAGGTGGGCAAAAAGCCAGCGGTTTGCCAGAGAGGTTTCCAGCAGGGGGGTGATGTACTGTTTACAAAGACCAGGGTACGACTGTCCCCTTTCAATACTGATGGCGGCGAGGTAGCCGGATAACATGGCATACCTCAGGCCGAATCCCCACAGGGCATCCTGAAAACCTGCGTTCTCTCCCACATAGAGAATTCCGTCGTTCTTAACGGGCGGAGGATTCAGGAAAAAATTGACATATCCTCCAAATTCTTTCGGATCGCGAATATCAATATCGATTACGCTCCGCATGGATTCCAACGCTCGTTGAAAGAATATTTTTTCCTTGGGAAAATTTTGAAAAAGACAGGTGGCAAAAGTCGCCTTCCGATCATTAACCAGCAGGTAAGCATAGGCTTTGGGGGCAATACGGTTATCCAGAAAACCGGCACTGAAATCCGGGTGAGAAGTTTTAAAAACAATACCCCTGGCAATGGCATCGGCGGCTTTCGGGCCGGTTCCAACGATGATCCGGCCGGAGGAGGGGAAGATTTCCAGTTTATCATTCCATAATATTTTAACCCCCAGAGCAAGCGCCTGGCGTTTTAAGCCCCGGTCCAGCGACGATTCCGATTTTCCCCGTTCCACCAGATAGAATAAAGGCCTGCTTGTTTTAACCGTAATTTCCTGCAAATCGGGTCCGAAATAGTGTGTTTTCGAATATGGATCGCAACGGAAATTAATATCTACGCCGATGTTTTTCAGAAATTCAAGAACATCTCCTTTGGTTGACCAGTTTTCAAGTCCCTGAAAATCTCCGTTGAAGCGTCCTCCCGCATCACTGTTTTGCTCATGTATAACGACATCATATCCGCATCGTGCCAGATTGATGGCGGCCACCAATCCTGCAGGACCTGCTCCCACGATATGTACACGATTATCCTTCATGCCTGAAAATCCGTTTATCCGTTTTACCAAACTATTCCGCAGCCAACGTTCTTGAAAACCGCGGGATAAAAGCGGGAACGCGACGTTTGTATTCTCCGTATTCTTCTCCGAAAAGGTTTTCCGCTTCCCGCTCTTCCCGCATTGCCAGCCTGTAATAGGCGTACATCAGTATCGGCCACATAACCAGTGTAACCAGGGTCGGCCATTGAATCAGCATACCTATTGTGATCAGAAACAATCCGCTGTACTGCGGATGCCTGATGCCGGCATAAACACCCTCCGTAACGAGATTTCCTTTCGCCTCATGAATCAGTCGCCAGCCTCTGCTCATAATCAACAGTCCCAATGCCATGATCAAACCTCCGAATAAACAAACGGTGTATTTCAGCCAGTCGGCCGCGCCGAATACCGTTCCCAGCAGATGGCCGTTTACATGCTGGAACGGGTCCTGAATACCGCCGGGGCTGCCGAATATGGAAAGCAGAATATATATGGTTAAGGGGAAACCATACATTTCAGTGAACAGGGCAACGATAAATGCAATAAATACCCCCAGGCTTCGCCATTCATATTTCTTTTTCGGCCGTAAACAACCGAATGTTTGTCGTTATGAATTAATGCCTCCATTATTTATAACTCCTGTGCTTTGCCACCTGCAGCACCTTTTCAATAATGTCATCCATCTGATCAAGCGACAATTCAATGCCTTTTTCTGTTTTAAGTTCATCATAG
>JAJRVZ010000129.1 GCA_024277055.1 Calditrichota bacterium | reverse complement strand
CGCTTGAAAAAGGCGATGGTTTTGTAAAAATCCGGTGGAACAATATTTCCGAAAGCGACCCGGATCCGCTGACCGGCGAAATTGATTTCGAAGGTTATCGTCTGTATCGCAGCACCGATAAAACCAACTGGACGCTGCTGGCGGATTTCGACCTGGTTGATGATATTGGTGAAAATACGGGTCTGCCGGTTCCGGCTTCGGACGGCTGGTACGAATATCTTGACGAAGATGTAACGAACGGATTCGTATATTACTATTCCGTATCTGCCTACGACCGCGGTACCAGCGATCTTTCTTCACTGGAAACCGGAAAATCTACCGGTCTGTTCGCCGAACCGGGTCCTGTTACGACGGTTCGCAGACTGGATACCGATAAAATTCGTGTAGTTCCGAATCCGTTTGTCGTAAGAGCACCGTGGGATTTCACCCCGACCAACGAAAATCCTTCTGAAGAACGTTTGCAGTTCCAGAATGTACCGCTCGGCGCCAAAGTTACCATTTTTAACCTGGCCGGAGATAAACTGATTGAACTGGAACAGGAAGGAACGGACGGCTATGTTAACTGGGATCTGATCACACGCAATAAAAATAAAGCGGTTAGTGGTCTGTATCTGTACGTAGTTGAGGCGGATAATGGTGATACCTTTGTCGATAAATTTGTTATCGTACGCTAAGACGATTAAAGCGGTTAATTAGGAGGTTTCAAGAATGAAAAGACTCATTTATATAACTCTTATTTTAGCGCTGGCTGTATCTTTCGGATTCGGTCAGTTTGCTAAAGTCGGAACTTCCGGATTGCAATTTCTGGATATTCCGGTAAGCACCCGCGCAGTCGGCATGGGGAATACCTTTTCCGCCGTTGCCAACGACGCGAGTACTATGTTCTGGAATCCAGCCGGAATGGAAAATATTGAAGGTGGCGCCGTTTATGCGTCCTATGTCAACTGGCCGGCGGACATCGGTTTGAATGCCGTTGCCGCAACGATGACGCTGGAAGGCATTGGAAGCATCGGTGTGAATTTCCTGATGCTGGATGTCGGGTTGATGACCCGTAATGATGTTTATAATCCTGCCGGAAACGGCGGTACTTTTGGTGTGGAAGACTGGGCAATCGGGCTTTCCTATTCCCGTTCTCTCACCGATCGTTTTGCACTCGGTGCAACAGTAAAGATAGTCCATGAAAAACTGGCCGACTGGGAAGATAACGGTTGGGCGGTGGACCTTGGTGGTTTTTACAATACCGGGTACAAGGACATTACAATCGGATTCAGTATCCAAAACTTCGGACCGGATTTCCGTTTTGATGTAGATGACGATCAGGATGGAAAGATTAACGAAGATAAATTGGATGGTATTGATAATGATGGTGACGGACTTCGTGATGAAGACACCGAAGAGGCCGGCGTACCTTTGCCGATCGCTTTCAAGTTTGGTGTCAGCATGCCCATCATGCGCAGCGGAGACAACAGCCTGGTAATTAATGCCGAAATCGTTCATCCGAACGACAATAAAGAAAACTACAACATTGGTGCTGAATACTGGTATGGCGGAATGTTCGCGCTCCGCGGCGGTTACAGCATGAACATGGATGCCGGGGATGGCCTGTTTGCCGGTGCCGGTTTTAAACTGGATCTGGCTGACATCGGTGCCGTAAATCTGGACTATGCCTTTGCTGATATGGGCTTGCTGGATATCGTGCATCGTGCATCCATAGGATTCTCTTTTTAATTCACATTGACAAACTTGTGGAGGATATAAAGAATGAGTAAAAGAAGAATCTGGGCCCTGCCGGTGTTTATCCTGGTTTTCGCACTGTTTATGACCGGTTGCGAAAAGACAGGTAAAGACCCGGTTGGCAATGTTGCTCCCGACACAAGGATCCTTTCCTATGTTGTGAGCAGTGCCGCCGAAGTGGATACGGCAGGTAACCCAACCAATAATTATGCGGTAACCGTATACTGGGCCGGTTCCGATAAAGATGGTACTATCAAAAATTACCAATACTCTTTCAATGGTACCGATTTTGACAGTACGCTCAATTCAACCCAGCATGATTTTGTATTCAGCTTTACCCAGGCATCCGATGCCTACGATCTGTGGGTACGTGCAACGGATAACAACGGCGCTGTCGATCCGACACCCGCCAAAGTTACCATTAAGCGCGACTTCGGCGGAGTCGAAACGGCTGTTCTGGACGGCCCGCCCCATGGGGCCATTGTCGGTACGGGTGTCCAGTACAAAATCGCGGCAACGACCACAGCCGGTGTTATCACCAAAATCCAGGTAAAACTGGACGACGGCGCCTGGAGTGAAGTCGATGCCGACAGTCTTGGTGAAGCAACGCTGAAGGTCACTAAAATGACTGACGGCGCGCATATCATTTACTTCCGCGGTGTGCGGGACGACGGTAAAATGGATGAAACTCCCGCTGCGGTTTCTTTAATAGCACGCGTGGGTTTCTTTGCACCGACCATCGTCAACAAAAGTCCTGTTTCCGACGGCGGCGGCTGGTTTTCCGGTGCGTCGATTCCCTTCACCTGGGGAATTGTAACCGACTATTATTTTGGTCTGGTTGGGGACACGCCTTACTCCTACTCATGGGATGATTCGACGAATTTTGATAATTCGAAAAATCCTCTGGCCAGCGGCTGGGTTGCTGATAACAGCTTCACCGTTCCCGATTCACTGGTGACCGCAGGAATGCATACCTTTTATCTGAAGGCGATGGATGCGGACAGCGCCGTCTCCACCATGTCGATCAGTGTTGAGGTTGCTGAATTTGCTCCTACTCAGGGAATTCTGCTTATCGATGATTTCAGCTGGCTTGGAATCGTATATACCAGCGATGATGATATTGATACGCAGATTGACAATGGTTTCATGAACGGCTATGCACACACCGACCGCAACCATGACGAGCCCGCGGTAGGCCCGGGTGACCTGGCCAGTTTTTCTACCGTCATCCTTTACGGTGACGGTGGTTATACAAACGAAACCAACGGTCCCCTGTTCGCGGCTTATGCATCCGCCGGCGGTAATCTGATGATTACCGGATACAGCCTAGATGCCATGGCTTCCACTTTTGCCACCTACGGAATCTATCCGGCGGTATTCGGACAGTTCACCGGCAACTACGGTGGTATGGACGGGCAAGCTGGAACGGCATATGAGAATTTCCATATTAACTTACCGGCAGGTATAAGTGAACGCCATTACGAACGTGTCTATGACGATGCTTCCAACACGCAGTCCATATTCGCTGTACGTGGTATTAATGGCGACACTCGCAGCTGTGGTGTACGTGCAGATATGCCGAAAGGAAATGTTGTTATCATTATCGGTCAGTCGATTCCATTCTGGGATCAGACCGATCAGGCAACAAAAGACTTTGGCAATTATGTGCTCGGCACCGAATTTGGAGAAACTAAGTAATAATAAATTGGAGATAACGTAAGATGAAATTCAAAAAATCTCTTACGACACTGCTGGTTGTGGCTGTTGCTATGCTGTTTCTTGTGGGCTGCGCTGAGGACGAGAGTCCTGTTGCACCGAGTAATCCATTGGAAATAGTAATACTGGCCGGCCCTTCCGGTGATGTGCCGTTCAATGCTTATGTCACTTTCAAATGGCAGGCAAAAGGTGGATCCGGAAACTATACACAATACAGCTATCAGCTGTCCGGTGTCGATGCCTCTGCACAGAATACCGTGGAAACCACCAAAACCTATCAGGACCTGAGCGGCGTCGGGGACCATACGTTTACAGTGACGGTTACCGACTCAAAGGGCGCCACCGCACAGGCGTCGCGTTCGTTTAAGGTTATCCAGGATGCTGCCGCTCCGACCGTCAGTATCGAGATGGGTCCTGCGGAAGGCTCGAAAGTCGCCGAAAACACATCGGTTACATTTACATGGAGCGGGGACGACCCCGGTTCATTTTTCGGATTGATAGATGGCTATGAATTCAGCCTCACATCTGATGGCGGATATTCGAATACTTCCGGCGGAATGGTTGATGCAACCAGCGCTTCTTTTGATTCGCTGCCGTCCGGAAATTTCACGTTTAAAGTAAAAGCCATTGATAATGCCGGTCTGAGTTCAATGGACAGCGTTAAATTCGTTGTCCAGAAAGCCAATATCATGCTGATCGATGATTTCGATTTTGGCGGTAAAAATGAAGAATTCCTGGAAAGGAACGAATGGGCAACGGCTCTCAATGGTTTCGCCTGGGAAGAACTGGATATGAGCGAAACCTATACCGTTTCTTCAGCTACGGCGGATGTGCTTGAAGAGAAAGTCAATGGTGCAGGAAGTACCACTGAAACAATCATCTGGAACGAAAACGGAAGTGATGACAATTTCATGATGTGGTGGTCAACCAATGGCGTTGGCTCGCGTACTCCGTGGTTGTTCAACTTCCTGGATCGTGGCGGAAACCTGGTACTGATCGGTTCCAATATCATGGATCAGATCTGGAATTCCGTACCACCGGCAGCCGGTGATTTCGAGGATGTCTACCAGGGCTTAATCCCGGATTCCGAGTTCGTACAGATCGATACCACGATTACCACAACAACCCGCTATGATTCGGCGCTGGGTGGCTGGGTAACCGTAGTCGACACATCCTACGACACCACAACTTTCGATGTCTGGATGAATGATGATTATATAACTTTAACAGGTGCAAACGGTTACACGAATATCAGTATTGATGTTGGTAAAGACCCGAACACGCACCAGGATGGTTATGTATTTACACTCCTTAAACCATCGGCCAAACCGATCATGATTGATGATGATACGGGCTTTGTTACAGGCTTTGTTTACGAAAATGCATTCGGAGGCAAAGTCGTTACCCTCGGAATGAATCTGTACTATTCACCGACTCAGGAAATACGTGATGTAGTTCAGAAGATATTGTCTGAGGAATTCGGGCACTGATCCGTCGGTAACCGAATTGTGAAATCTGAGAAGGCTGCCTGTTCTGCGGGCAGCCTTTTTTTGTTGGAGTTGAAAATTCAAAAGCGGAAGTAAAAGACGGAATACCGAACGGCTATTTCAGTACTGTGAATTTCCGCAAAGCAATGCGTCCCACCGATTCCACCCGGATAATATAAACACCACTGGGAAAATCCGATAGATCAACACTGAGTTTTGTCATACCGTTGGAAAAAAATGGAGCGAAGTGATCCGTGTATATCTGCTGTCCAATTATATTATAGATCGATATCACCGATTTTTGTGACTGCGGATTATCTGCAGGGCCTGAATACCGGAGTTCGACATTGATATTGGAATTGGTTGGTGTCGGATAAACACGAAGAGTAAAAGAATTCACAGGTTTGTCGGTAGCAGTGGTATCCCGTCCCTCGCTTCCCTCATCGATGCCGATTAATTGGTTTATGAGGGAAAGCATCAATTGTGGTTCATATTCGGAATGAAGATATCTCACAATTCCATTTTGATCGATAATACAATCAATCGGGAATGGTGTTGAACTGTTAAGTTTGTACAACGACTGAACCGTTAAATTCCTGTCCAGCAGGACGGGAAAGGTGAGGCCGAAATTTCGTACAAAGGATCGTGCGATCAGATCGCTTTCGCCGACATTCACACCGATCAGTTGAACCTTTTCATGATCATAATGCTGCCAAATAGTAAACTCCAAATCCGATAACTCCGGACCGCAAACCGGTCACCAGGAGGCAAATAAAGCCATGACCACCACTTTTCCGCGAAAATCGGATAATGAGTGGCTGTTTCCGTTCAGGTCCTCGAGGGTGAATTCGGGGGCGATACTGCCATCCGGCGGCCGGCTGCCCCCGCCAAACAAATCGATACGCATAACCGCTTCATCCGCATCGTTGGAAAACAATTTTAAATTACCGGGGAAGGTCGTGTTGGGGGTTGCCTTCAGGGGAGGTTTGAATGTAACCGTAAATCTTTTAAAGCCATGTTCTTCAATCACAAAACTGGTCGGAAATGCGGAAAAAGCCGAAAGATAGTTATCGGGATCATCATAACCGAACTCGTCAATTCGAATGCTGTCTACAACAAGATTGCCTTCACCGAGGTTGTAAATGGTAAACTCCTTGGTTAGCGGGGAACTTGAATCATTAAAACCGAAATCATGAACCGTGGGTTTAACATGTATATCGGGTGTTGCCGATTCCAGAAAATCATAAACCCTGACCGTAGACCAGTCGGCAATGAATACCAGATTTTCCTGCAAACCGATACCCATGGCTCTAACCGGTGTGTCTTCCGTGGCAATTATCTTCGGAGTAACCGGGTTCGATACATCGATCGCATAAACCAATTCCCAATTAGCTGTAAAAAGCACATTTCCGAATACATCAAGATGATTTAAAATGCCGAATAATTGTCCGAAGTTTGAAATGAAGCGGGGATTCGACGGATCAGTTACATCAATGATGTCAAATCCGGAGGCACCGAGAGCGAGATACGCATTTCCATTCTTTACAATGACTTCCTTGCAATAACCGGATGTGGCAATGGCCGAAAGAAACAGGGGATCAGCAGGATCTTCAATAGAAAATATTTTCAATCCATTCGGGCCATCCGCAACATATAAATAATTTCCGTCAATAAATACATCCCAGCCGTTTGTTACTTCCGATTTGAACCCGATCGATGAAGGTTCACCCGGGTTACTCAGATCGATTATTTCCACTCCCACGTCATGTGCAGCAAGATAAGCAAACGGTAAATTCAGAACGACACTTTCATAGGCCAGGTTGTTCGCATTAAAGATTTTAATAAGGTCCGGGTTCGTAATATCCGAGACGTCGATAATATAGAGACCATCCAGACGGGCAGCTCCCACGGCGAGATCATTTTGTACATGTGCTGTATAAAATCTTTTTAATATGGAACCGGGATTATAAATTCCTATCATTTCCGGAGAATAAGGGTCGGATATATCAACAAACATCAGACCGCCAACTCCGAAAGTGTAAATCGTATCCGGAGAAAAACTTTCAACGTCGACTAATTCGGAAAAAATATTTGGAAAAAAATCTCCGGTTTGCCGGAATTCGTCCTGTGCAGGCAGATCGGAAAATAAAAAAAGATTTAATAACACAAAGCCGGAAATAAAAACGTTTTTCATAGAAATTGCTTTTTGTTTTACGCTGTAAATGTATCGTACAGGGCACTGAATAACTGTAAGTATCGTTACATGATTACGGGTGTTTGTGCTTACTGAAAGTGGATGAGTTGATTGTGCAATTAATAAGATTTACTTAAATTCAACGATCTGTAAGAGTTCAGCAAAACAGGACCTGTCGTTTTCCCGTCATTAGGCGGCATGCAAAAAAGATTAAACTGTAACTATAAATGGTAAACAATGAATAAATCCGATCCATCGGGTAAAACCCTGAATATCAGCATCATATTCTTTCTGTCCGGCATTGCCGGGCTTGCGTGGCAGGTAATCTGGGCCAGGCAACTGGCACTTGTATTCGGCCATACGATATTTGCCGTCAGCACGGTAACTGCAACATTTATGACCGGCCTGGCTCTTGGTGGCTATATCTTCGGAAAAGCGGCCGACCGGCATGCAAATCCGTTGCGGCTCTATG
>JAJRVZ010000128.1 GCA_024277055.1 Calditrichota bacterium | reverse complement strand
TGCAGGACGTTTCCTCAGCGAAAGTGGTGCGGAGGCGGTAAAAGTAGAGGGGGGTAAGGCTGTTTCGGATGTGATGGAACGACTGACGGTTATCGGAATCCCTGTGATGGGACATATCGGAATGACGCCTCAATCCGTCAATGTGTTCGGCGGGTATGGAATTATCGGGCGTGAACAGAATGCAGCTGAAAAACTGATGCAGGAAGCACGTATCGTTCAGGAATCCGGTGCCTTTGCCGTGGTTCTGGAAAAAGTTCCGGCCGCAGTGGCAAATCAGATCAGCGAGGAATTGCGAATTCCCACCATCGGAATAGGGGCCGGGGCCGGATGCGACGGACAGGTTCTGGTTTCACACGATATGCTGGGAATATTTGACCGGTTTCAGCCCAAGTTTGTAAGACGTTATGCCAATCTCGGTGAAGAGATGCGAAAGGCGTTTTCCCGGTTCAGGGAAGATGTAAAACAAGGAAAATTTCCTGCTGAAGATGAAAGTTATTAATTCTGCGGATGAAATGCAGAAAACGGCTGAATCGATACGGTTGCAGGGTAAACGGATCGGTTTTGTGCCGACCATGGGGTATCTGCACGAAGGTCATCTCAGTTTAATGCGTATTGCCCGCAAACAGTGTGATACACTGGTTTGCAGTATTTTTGTAAATCCCACCCAATTCGGTCCGGATGAGGATCTTGACCGCTATCCGAGGGACTTTGACCGCGATGAGCGATTTTGCCGTGAAGAAAATGTGGATATAGTTTTCTACCCTTCTGCGAAGGAAATGTATCCTTCAGGATTTTCCACCTACGTGTTGGTGGAAAATCTGGGGCGGAAATTGTGCGGAATCTCGCGTCCGACTCATTTCCGCGGTGTAACCACCATCGTTGCCAAACTGTTCAATCTGGTAAAGCCGCATGTCGCGGTATTCGGCCAGAAGGATGCCCAACAATTCCTGATTCTCAAGCGCATGGTACGGGATTTAAATTTTGATGTTGACTTGATGATGGGGCCGATTATCCGTGAAAAGGATGGACTGGCCATGAGTTCGCGCAACAGGTATCTGACCGGACGGCAGAGGGAACAGGCGACGGTATTGTATAAATCGTTGTGTACAGCGGAGGAAATGATTGCCGGTGGCGAAAAAAAGGCCGAAACCATTCTGGAAAAAGTAAAGACTGTTATTACCTCTGCGCCGGATGCCAGGATTGATTACGTCGAACTGGTTGATCCGGGAAACCTGGAGCCATTGACGGTGATCGGTGATTCGTACCTGATCGCTGTTGCCGTGTATTTTGACAAAACACGTCTGATCGATAATATTCTCAAAACCGATTAAACTGATATTCCTCACAATACGATAATTTTACTTTCAGTAAAATTGAACTATTCAATAAATACAGGAGAAATCAATTGACTAAGTTTTCTACAGTGATCATGGCTGCCGGAAAAGGCACACGGATGAAATCGGATCTGGCAAAGGTATTGCACAGAATAAACGGACGTCCAATGGTACATTATGTAATCGACCGGGCAAGGGAAATCGGTTCCCGGCGGATCATTCTGATTATCGGTCATCAGAAAGAGCAGGTAATGAAGGAATGTGATGGACTGGGGGTGGAATTTGCCGTTCAGGAAAAGCAATTGGGAACCGGTCATGCCGTGCAAATGACGGAAAGTTTTTTTGACCATTCTGAAGAGGACGTACTTGTGCTTTCCGGGGATGTTCCTTTGCTGACAAGCGAAACTTTAATGCGGTTGATCGAAACGCATCAGTCATCCGCCGCACTGGCCACGTTGCTCACGGCCAATCTGGATGATCCGACGGGATACGGGCGGGTGCTGCGAAATGAAAGGGGAGAAGTAAGCCGAATCGTCGAACATAAGGATGCTAATCCTGATGAATTGAAAATTAAGGAAATAAACGTCGGGATATATGTTTTTAAATCCGGCCCGTTGTTTAAAACCTTAAGAATCGTTAAAAACGACAATGCACAGGGTGAATATTATTTGCCAGATGTGGTGAAGATTTATGTCGATCGGGGAGAGAAAGTGGTGGCACAGTTAGCGGCCGATTTTGATGAGACACGCGGAATAAATACGGTTGATCAGTTGAAAGAAGCAGAAGAGATTTTAATAAACAGGTAAAAATGGTAGTGATTATTTGAGCTTTATCACATTTACAGTAAACGGATTCACTATCTTTATTATGAGAATAAATCCACAATATAATTTTTTCAAAGGGGGTGGTTAAGCGGCACAAAAAAGTCCTGTTTAA
Source organism: Calditrichota bacterium (assembly GCA_024277055.1). Classification (GTDB taxonomy): domain Bacteria; phylum Calditrichota; class Calditrichia; order JAJRVZ01; family JAJRVZ01; genus JAJRVZ01. The sequence goes on along the minus strand of JAJRVZ010000128.1, from coordinate 1,093 downwards.
TCAAATGGAGGAATGCCTATGAATTGATTCTAATTTAATATCGGAAGCAATTCTAATTATGGTTTCAGCCAAGTGATTCCCAATTCGGGTACGGATTCAGCAAACTTATAAACGTCCGCTTTGTCTGTCTTTTATCATTACTCATTTTCAGATATTGTTTCCGATAAATTCGAAAATCGTTCGAAAAATTTATGGGAGAATAGTATGAAAAAAAAGACAGAAAGTTTTCAATTTTCACTTTTTCTGATAATAATTATTTTTCTGTTTTCAGGATTTGGCGTACTTTTCGGCCAGAATGATTTGGGAGTAAACGGAAGTACAATTCCTCCTCATCCTGATCCCCCACCGCCCAATTCGCCGACATGGCAAACCACAATTGATAACGGTGATGGCACCTTTACTTTTCAGCAACAGGTAGATGAAGCCAGTACACCGCCCAATTATGATCCCGGTTCCTCTCCCGGCGGTTTCGAGATTTACAGCTGGTGGAATGAGGATTATGGATGGATGCATGAATTTCCGAATTGGAACGATCCGTTATTGAATATTTTATCGGCAACTCTGACAATTCAGGCATGGGATGTCGATTCCGAACCGTTTCATGGATTTGATGGGGAGTATGATGGTGTGTATGTCGACGGCATATTTTTAAGCCCCGGTTATCTGCAGGGTACCAATAATAACTGGTCGACCACCGTATTTGATTTTCCGGTCAGTACGATTCTGGATGATGGAGATATAAATGTCTGGCTGGATATTGACATGCACCATACTCAAAATTACTGGGCCACTACTCTGGATTACAGTTTACTTGAAATCACCTATTCATTGACCGGTGGAAATCAGCCGCCGTTCGGACCGGAACTCGAAATATTGCCATCGGCCAATTGCGCGGGTGATGATGATGACCTGGTAGTGAATGTGGTGGGTCCGACACCGGCCGATCCGGATGGAGATAATGTTACATACCAGTATCGCTGGTTTGTGGATGTGGGAACCGGTGGATTTATTGATGATGAGTTTGCCGGACGCGGCGACCATACCGGAAATACCGTTCCGGCTGCGGATACGCAAATTGATGATATCTGGCAGG
>JAJRVZ010000127.1 GCA_024277055.1 Calditrichota bacterium | reverse complement strand
TCGTACTTGGCGGAATTGATGACACGCTCTTCAAACCTGCTCCGAAACCGGCACGGCTTCTACAAAAACTGGGCATTAATTCAGATGAAACGGTAGTGGCGATCATCGGCAGGTTAAGCCACAATAAAGACCTGCCCTCGTTTGTGCGCGCGGCAAAAATTGTACACGAAGTCCACCCGCAGGTTAAGTTTCTGATCAGCGGAGATCCGTTCAGTGTTACGGTAGCCGATCTTCAAAAAATAGCAGCGGACCTGGATATCCTGAGCAGAATAGTGTTCACCGGACGTCACGATCCGGTAAATGAAATAATAAATTGTATCGATATCGGAGTAATTGCTTCAAAGGATTCGGAAGCAATCACCCGAATCGGTCTGGAGATGATGGCCTGCGGCAAACCGGTGGTTGCAACCGATGTGAACGTATTACCTGAAATTATTCGTGACGGTGTCAACGGCTTTATTGCTGTCCGGGAAGATCCGCACGATCTGGCAACCGGCATTATCAAACTTCTGGACAATCCGCAACTCATTAAAAAATTTTCCGAAAACAATATAAAAGATGTAAAAACCAGGTATAATATACCGGCTGTTGCCCGAAAAATAGCAGACATTTACCGGCAGATTGCGGAAAAACAACCATATGAACAATAAACTTTCCGTTGTAATAATTTCACAGGATTGTGAAGCGATAATTGCCGATGCCGTGCAATCGGCGGTTTTCGCCGATGAAGTCCTTGTACTGGATGGCGGCAGTAATGACAACACAAGGACGGTTGCAGAAAAAGCGGGAGCCCGTGTCGAGTCAAAACCGTTTCGGGGATTCGGTGAACAAAAGCAGGCTGCGGTTAACATGGCGCGAAATGACTGGATATTTATTCTCGACAGTGATGAGCGCATCAGCGATAATCTGAAAACGGAACTCGAAGCGACATTAAAAAATCCCGCAGCGAATGGATACCTGGTACCGCGATTAAATTATTTTTTCGGAAAACCATTCAAACGCTGTGGAATGTACCCGGATAAAACCATTCGCCTGTTCAACCGCAATCACGGCCAATTTGATATGCGCAAGGTACATGAAAAAGTAATCGTAAACGGTGGCGTGACAAGCCTGAAGGGAGACATCATACATCTGGCTTATCAGTCGATTGATGAATTTATCAGAAAGCAAAACGTCTATTCAAGCATGGGAGCCAATCCAAGCCGATTCAGGGCTGTTTTCAGCACTTTCTGGACTTTTATCCGCATGTATGTTTTCCAGGGTGGATTTCTTGAAGGATGGAACGGCTTTCTCGTCGCGGGATTGTACAGTCAGTATACCTTTTGGAAATACATAAAGCCCGCACCGGAAAAATCCTCAGATTAATTTCCATTTTTTTTTGTTTTTAAATAAGCTTTTATTTGTTGTATCAAATACGGTAGTACCCTGGTAATTTCCGATTGAATTTCCCTGAATGTTTGTTTAAAAAACGGGTAATCGTGCCCGATGGGATCAGCGATGGACGGATTAATCAAATCCCTGTTTACCTGCCACTGTTTCAACAAAACGATTTTATTTTTCAAACCGGGATATTTTCCGCGTAAATACTGGTAGTGGTTAAGTGCCATACAGAAAATGATATGGCTTTCCCGCATGATTTTTGAGCTGACTCTTTGAGACAAATGATCTTCCAGGTCTATATCAGCTTCGCGTGCCGCCTTTACCGCATTTAAATGGGCGGGACTGGCCGGCAGGTTCAGGGTCGACGCCGATTGAACAATTACCTGAGTTTTGAATTTGGTTTTTTCCAGCGTTTTTTTCAATACCCTTTCTGCCATCGGTGAACGGCAGATATTACCGGAACACACGAACGTTACGACGAATTTTCCCCTTAAATCGGTTGAAATCTGTGTTTCCAGGCGTTTTTCAATTTCGTCAAGACTAACTTCGCCGGGACGGATCAGTTTTGGCGGCGAAACCGAAAGGTCGATGATGCTCGAGCCCATTGATGAAGAAACAGGACCGCCGTCTATGATACAGTCCACTTTTCCCCCGAAGCGATCCAATATTTCGGTTACATCGGTAAGATTCGGTTCACCGCTGATATTCACACTTGTGGTGCTTATGGGGTATCCTGATTTTTTATTCAGGTCGTTGCAAAAACTATGATCGGGTATGCGAAAACCGAGTTTGTTGAGGTTTTTGAACCTTGCAATATCCGTCTTTTTACGGATCGGAATCAAAACCGTTATCTTTCCCGGAAACAAGCGTTGCAGTTTGTCACGTTCGTCTGATTTTAATTTTCCGGCCAGTTCTTCAATCATTTCAAGGCTGTTTACCATGATTGAAACCGGAACATTTGCATCTTTTCCTTTTACCGTGTACAAGCGTTCCATTGCAACCGGATTGTAAATATTGGCGCCGAATCCGTATAATGTATCGGTTGGATAGATAATAAGCCCACCGCTTTTTACAAATTCCGCTGCTCTGTCAACAATTCGGCTGTAATTTTTTCGATCGGAAAGTTTATAGATTTCGGCAACAGATTCACTGAATGGCATATTATCTCAATTCATAGTTCAGGTTTTAAAGACAACCGTGTCAGCATATAATCGAACACCTTTTGGGGATTCATAAGACGCATACAATCAAAAGTTCCGGCCGGGCATTTTCTGCCGCCATGGATACCGCAGGGCCGGCAGGCCAGACCTTCGATTTCCAGGGTATATCCGGCATTTCCGAAGGGTGCGAACCCGAATTGCGGAACCGTCGGACCGAATACGGCAAATACGGGAATATCGGCCGCCCTTCCCAAATGCAGCGGCGCAGAGTCGTTTGTAACCAAAGCCATGCATTTTTCAAGCAGTAATTTCGTTTGACGCAAAGTTAATTTACCGGCCGTGTTTATACAATCTTTTACCTGACCTGCTATTGTCATGCACGCCTCGAAATCCGTCGGGCCGCCGACAAGAACAATTTTTATTCCCATCCCACTGAAAAGCCGTGCTAATTGCATATAGTATTCCAAAGGCCAGCGCTTGGTCGGCCACACAGATCCCGGCGCCATGGCAATCACAGGTATCATCGTGAAGTTCAAATCCCTGGTTTTCAGTAATTGTTCATCGTTGTCATCGGTGAATATTTCCGGGCGATCTTCTTCCGATGTTATACCAAGGCTGTTCAGAAGGGAAAGATTTCTTCTTGTTTCATGAAGCTCTGGTCTGTAAGGAACGACATCCGTGAAAACAAGCGGCAAAACGCTCGTTGAAAAACCGATTCTTCGTTTGGCTTTACTCATCAGGCTCAGCAGTGCACTGCGCAGCGACCGATGTGGACAGAAGCAGATATCATACCGTTCCCGTCTTAATTTTTTCGCCGTCGCAAGAAATCCCGACAAACCGGAATCACTTCCCCTTTTATCATATATGATCAGATTATCAATATAAGGATTTTTTTCCAGCAGATTTTTTGAAGAAGGAATGGTAAGAAAATCCAGCTGAACCGGTTTCAAATATTTTTTAACCGCGCGAATGAGGGGGGTTGTTAAAACAATATCCCCGATAAAGGCTGTATGGATGATCAGAATTTTTTCAGCCATGTAGTATTTCCATAAATAAGCATTTTACGGTTTGTTGCAAAAAACCACGGGTAATCTATTGGAAAAATCACATTCCCGTCCCAAGCCATGTTGCCGTTTTCAGCTGCCGAAGTCGTAGCAACTGTAAAATCTTTCAGTAATTTCATGTTGGAAATTAATGTATCCGGCATCATCAGGCAAAAAGTTTTTACACCAATGATATCACAGGGCTGCTATTTCTGTTGAAATACTGGTGGGTGTGCCGTAAATTAAACGCTTCGGATTTTGAAATTGAATAAGGAGTAACCCGGATTATGATGACCAAATTGCGCGAATTAAGCGCTATATTTTTATGGATACTGGTGTTTGCTTTTCTCGGATTGATGGTGTTTGAATGGGGGATGGATTATTCCGGCATCACGGGGCGCAGCAATGTTGTCGGTCGAGTAAATGATGAAGAGATAACCTACGAAGTTTTCACCGATATGTATCAACAGGCGTATCAGAATGAACGTGCCCGCACGGAAAAAGAAATGGACGAAGCCCAGCTTCAGCAGTTGAGAAACCAGGTTTGGGAACAGTTTGTACAGCGTACGCTTTTCAGCGAGGAAATGAAAAAACTGAATATTGCGGTTTCCGACTCGGAAGTTGTTTACCAGATTCAGCATTACCCGCTTGAAGAAATTAAAAACAATCCTATTTTTCAGACGGATGGAGTATTCGACTGGAACAAGTACAGGCAGTCATTCACTAACCCGAATATGCCCTGGGTACAAATCGAAGAATTCTATCGCGCCCAGATTCCATTCCAGAAACTGCAGAATATCATCGCTTCTACGGTGCGGGTAAGTCCAAGTGAAGTGGAAGAAGAATTTCGAAACAGGAATGAAAAGGTTAAAGTTGAATACCTCGGAATTCCCTACTCAAAGTTTAACAATAAAGATATCACGGTTTCAGAAGAGGAATTACGCAGTTACTATAATGAACACCTTGAAGATTATAAGCGGGAAGAAACACGTCGTTTATCCTATGTTTTGTTCCCGTTGAAACCGAGCGCAAAAGATTCTCAACGCGTACTCCGTGATTTTGAGGAGATAAAGCAGAAACTGGCAGCCGGTGAAGATTTCAATAAACTGGCGGATATCTACAGCGAAGACCCGGCGGTACAACAGAATCATGGACTGTATGATTATTTTGAGCGTGGCTCCATGGTTAAACCCTTTGAGGACGCCGCTTTTTCCGGGAAAGTCGGCGAAATCGTCGGACCGGTAAAAACCCGCTACGGGCTGCACCTGATCAGGATTGAAGACAAACGCATAAAAGACGGCAAGGAACAGGTAAAAGCAAGCCATATTCTGCTTAATTACACCGTCAGTCCCAGTACCCGTGAAGAGATTGATTACAAGGCGAGCAACTTCGCAGAAGAAGCCCGTGAAGCCGGACTGGAGCAGGCGGCGGAAAAGGCGGACCTGACCGTTCAGACAACCGGCGATTTAACTGAGTCGTCACAATTCATTCCGGGATTTGGACAGAATTATGCAATTTCCCGTTTCGCGTTTTCGGCTGAAGTCGGCGATTTGAGTGAAATTTTTGACACCGACAAGGGATTTGCGATTTTCAAACTCGAATCAATAAAGGAAGCTGGATACCGTCCTTTCGATGAAGTTCGGAACCTGATTGAAAACCGGGTAAAATTTGAAAAAGCGAAAACCCGGACAGCCGAATTTGCACAAACCGTTACGGAAAAAGTTAATCAGGGTACGCCGTTCAGCGAAATTGCTGCGGCGGATAAGGATAAAATTCTGCAGACGGGTGTAACCGATCCGTTTACAATGAAAGGAAGTGTTAAGGGCGTTGGTTACAGTAACAAATTTAACGCAGCCGCCTTTTCGCTTGAATTAAATGAAGTGACCGGGCCCGTGGAAACCAACCGTGGTTTATATTATCTGCGCTGCCTGGAAAAAGTTGCTGCAGATACTTCCCTGCTGGCCGCTCAGTCCGAATCCATCGAGCGGCAATTGCTGGTTCGTAAACGCAACAAAGTTTTTCAGGAGTGGTATGATTCTCTGAAAGAAAAAGCAACCATCGTAGACAATCGTAAAGAATTCAATTTATAGTCTATCCAATTAGAAAGCCCGGTTGTAATAGCCGGGCTTTTTTTGTATCCGGTTATCTCATCTTTAAAGATTTTGTTACGGAATCCATCAACGATTTGAACGAAGCCGCATCCAGCGCCTGTTCTTTATCACTGAGGGCGGTAGACGGGGAGAAATGCACTTCAACCATCAATCCATCGGCGCCCACGGCAACCGCTGCACGGGACATTGGTTCTATGAGTCTGGCTAAACCTGTCCCGTGACTGGGATCGACAAAGACAGGAAGATGTGTCATTTCCTTCAGCAGCGGAACGGCGCTGAGGTCCAGTGTGTTTCGGGTCGCCGTTTCAAAAGTTCGAATACCGCGCTCGCAGAGGATTACATTCGGGTTTCCGCCGGAAAGAATGTATTCGGCCGACAGCAATAATTCCTTTATTGTTGCCATCATTCCCCGTTTCAACAAAACCGGCTTATTGGTTTTTGCCACTTCCCGCAGCAAGACAAAATTCTGCATATTACGGGCACCTATC
>JAJRVZ010000126.1 GCA_024277055.1 Calditrichota bacterium | reverse complement strand
TATTGTTCAAATTGAATGGAATTGTCCATATTCTTTGTACACCCCATAATAATTAAAATTGAAACAACGGGATAAATCAATTTCAGCAAATGCCTTTTTCCCGGCATGGGTTGTCTCCCGTACTGCTTTTCAATATTTTCCAAAAACGGCCCTGATATTATACCGATAACCGGATGTTCGTACCAGAGTTCTACTTGTAACGAAAAAAATGGTTAAATGTTATCTGATTTTCTAAATTTGTATTACATTCCCGTTATGATCGGCAGTTCATTAATTTTTGGTAAAATATGACGTGGAATAATTCAATTCAAAAAGAATCTAGTCGATTATGAAAAAAGTTTTAAGAACACAAGAATAACTGCAGTCAACTTATCGTTCTAGCAAAACTTGTTGACTGCAATTTAACTTGAATCAATTTTCAGTGATTTTTAAATTGCATTCAGGGTCTTATACTGTATCGGGAAGGTCAATTAGTTGCAAATTAATAAAAAACTGTTAATCTGCCTGTCCGTAATTTTTTTAGCATTTTCTCAGCTGCTGGCCAACGGGAAGCGCAATGTTGGGATAATGCCCTTTGAAAACCTGGGAAATTCGAAATACGACTGGGTCGGATTTGGATTCGAATACCTGCTGGATAACAAACTTTCGAACATTTCGGCATTGTATGTTCCTGATAAATCCATCATTTTAAAATCTTTGCGTAAAAACGGCTTCGGTCAGAAAAAGATAGACGGAGAAATGGTTTACCGCGTAGGTAAGGAGACGGGCATAAATATTGCCATTACCGGCGCCTATGAAGTAAACGGTAAAAATATTGAGGTTTTTATATCTTATATCAATTGTTTTACCGGTGCGACGATCAATTCAAAAAAATATTCGAAACGGATCAGGGATATTTTCTCAATTACCAATGATATCGTTTCCGAATTCCTGAACATGACTTCCATCAGTCTTACCGCACAGGAACAGACTATCGTAAATCGAAAAATGACCGGTTCCATAAAAGCCTTCGAGTATTTTTGCCTCGGGTATCTGGAAAACGAGAAATCGAAGCGAAAACTTGAAGTTATCACCAGCCTGTTTCGAAAAGCCATTCAAAAGGATAATAAATTCTGGGAGGCTTATTATAATCTGGGTATCACCTATTTTAATGAAAAGGAATATGACAAGGCCCAGCAGCAATTCAGCAAGATCATTCAGGCATTGCCCAATTTCGACAAGCCTTTTTTCGGCCGCGGACTGATCTATTACCGGCAGAAAAAATACAAAGAGGCCAGAAAAGATTTTGAACGCGTGGCCGAGCTGAATCCCAACAATTTCCAGGCCTTTTTCAACCTGGCCAGAATCAACAGTGCACTGAAACAATACAAAAAAGCCATCAAAAACCTGAAAAAGGCCGAGGAAATCAATCCGGATTATGCGGATATATTTTTCGAACGCGGCAATATCTGGTTCAACCAGAACAAATGGCGTATGGCCATTCCCGAGTACAAAAAATGTATTGAACTGGATCCTGAAAATTTCGAAGCCCGGCAAAAACTGGGCGAATCCTATTACCGCACACAGGTTTATTACAGTGCAGAAAATGAGTTCCGTACGATTTTAGAGTCGAAACCCAATGATCCGCTGGCAAATTTCATGCTGGGAATTACGATTTACAAGCGTGCGGTACTCAGCGAAATCATTGCCGCTTTCCTTGAAATGTTTGATAAGGAAGCGGCTGCCAAAGCCAGAAAAGGGGGCACCGGCAGCGCGGCGGAGAAAAAACAGTTGTATATCCAGATGGCCGACGCCTTCAAAAAAGCACAAAAGGCACGACGAAATTTCATCGAAGCAACCTTTAACCTGGCGCTGACCTATCACGAAATGGGTAAACTGGACAGCGGACTGGTTTATTACAAAAAAACGCTGGGAATGAATCCGAACCTGCTGCGGGCGCACGTAAAGATGGCCCATTTGTATGAAGATATGGGTGAAAAAAGACTGGCTCTTGAAAAATACAAAGATATCGTCGCGCTGGATCCCGGCTACTTTATTGCCCAGCCAACCCTCGGGCCGATGCACCATTATATTAATATCATTGACCTGGTAATGCAGGAAATCGCGGAAAAAATCGAAAAAAACCCGAATGACCTGAAAGCAAATACGATGCTTGCGAAAATTTATTATGCACAGGGCTACAGGGGAAAAGCGGCCAACATATATCGTAAAATCCTTACCATCAATCCGAATAATTCCGAAGCTAAAAAGATGCTTGCCAAACTGGAAAAGTAAAAAAAAACCGGCGCAACGGCCGGCGTTTCAACGTCATCTGAATTATTTCAACTTCGTTATTATCTCTTCCTCATCCGGAAATCTGCCCTGTTCATGTTTTGAGAAGATCAGATTACCGTTAACCGATACATCAAACACACCGCCGCTGCCCTTTTCAAAACCGATTTCTGCATCGGGATGTGCGGCTTTTATTTTTTCTGCCAGACCGGCAGCTCGAGGGTAGTAGTTTCAGACAACGCAATAATGAATATTAATTTTCATTCGCTCCACTCCTGATTTAATGCTTCCAAAATTATCGTCAATTATTCAGCTGCAATTAATATTTTATTTCCGGAGATGCTCTTTACCGTGCCGTCAATACTGGCATGCACCGGCGCCCCGGTTTTGCCCCCTTCGATTGTTGCAATTACATCACCCTGCTTCACCTGCTGCCCTTCCCGTACAACCGGTTCGGCCGGTACGCCGATGTGGCCATCCAGCGGGATTTTAACAAGACCGAATGACTGACCGTTCTTTTTGAATTCACCCTGCCCGAGATATTCGGTCAGTGACAGCCGTTGCGTCAGTTTATCAACCGGCACACGACGCCCTTCGCGCATTTCATGTGGAACCGGATCGGATTTGTACAATCCGGCCTTTATATTCCTCTCCCGGAATTCTCTCTTCAAACGCGCATTGTAATGGTCCGGTGACAATTTATTCGGGCAGGCCCAGAAAATGCCGCATAGCCCGCATTCAATGCACAACTGAGCTCCAAGAATATGTTCGTCATTCAGGACGGTATTCCAGCCGACGGCTTTCATAACCTGGTCGGGATACAGTCGGTGACCCAGCAAATACCGCGGACAAAAATCGGTGCAGAAACGACACTGTTCGCAGGAAACGGCTGCCTGCCGCAGGCGGTCTTCCCATTTGATGTGACGCATCCGGATATAAGCATGCTGTTCATCCAAAACGATCAGACCGGTGGTTGTTTTTTTTACCACATCTGTCAGCGGATCAGCATCAATCCCCATCATCGGGCCGCCCTCGACGACGGCAAAATCATCGACGGTTGCACCCCCCGCAACCTGCAGTGCCTTCTCAACCGGCAGGCCGATGGGCAGCTCGTACGTGCCGGGTTCAGCCACTTCCCCGGCGATGGTTACCCAGCGTTTTGTTACCGGCAGACCTTTGCTGACAGCATGAAATATCTGAACCAGCGTTCCGACATTCTGCACCAGTACCCGTACTTCCGGTGGAATACCCCCTTCGGGCACCACCCGTCCGGTGACTTCATAAACCAGCACATGCTCGTCACCGCTGGGGTAATAATTGCCCAGCTCGAATAACTCCATTTCGTCCGGCAAATGCGTCTGCAACGCCGCTATGGACCGTTCATATTTGTGTTTGAGGGCGATCACCCCTTTTCGCGCACCAACGGCCTGCATGGCCAGCTGCAAACCGCCGATCACTTCTTCGGGGCGCAAGCGCATGGTTTCCTGATCGCAGTGCAGCAAAGGTTCGCATTCCGCACCATTGGCGATCACGATGTCGCACTCCGCAGTAAGCTTCAGATGTGCCGGGAAACCGGCCCCGCCGCAGCCGACGATACCGGCATTTTTTACGCGTTCAATGATCTGTTCACGGGTCATCGGGGTCACAACATTATTTCAGCAGCTTGATTTTTTCGATCAGCGCATCGGTTACGGACTGGGTTGTTCCGTTCCCACCCAGATCGGGTGTCAGATGTTTTTTTGATGCCAGCAGCAGTGTGATCGCCGCTCGGATTTTGGCGGCGATTTTTTCTTCGCCGAGATAGCGTACCATCATCGTCGCCGAGGCAATAGTTGCCAGCGGATTGGCGATGCCCTTGCCGGCAATGTCCGGCGCGCTGCCGTGAACCGATTCGAATACGGCGTATTCATCGCCGATATTGGCGCCGGGTACGACGCCCAGCCCACCGATCAGTCCGGCCGCCAGGTCGGAAACGATATCACCGTACAGATTCGTCAGTACCAGGCAGTCGAATTGTTCCGGACGCATTACCAGCTGCATGGCGCAATTGTCCACGATAATCTCTTTATACTCGATATTGGCGTAATCCTTGGCAATGTCCCGAACACTGCGCAGGAACAGACCGTCGCTTTTTTTCATGATATTGGCTTTGTGCACGGCATGGATTTTCTTACGATCGGTTCGGTCGGCCCAGTCAAATGCAAATTTTGCGATCCGTTTGCTGGCCTTCTCGGTTATAATTTTTAATCCCTGTGCTACGCCGGGTGCGATTTCATTTTCCAGCCCGGAATACAGGTCTTCCGTATTCTCTCTGAAAATAATCAGATCGATCGGGCTGTGATGAAAGGAAATGCCGAGGTTGCTGCGAACAGGACGCACATTTGCGTAGAGGTCCAGTTCACGGCGCAGGGCGACATTAACCGAGCGAAAGCCTTCACCAATGGGCGTGGTCAGCGGGCCTTTCAGGGCAACTTTATTTTTTTTTATTGATTCAAGGGTTTCATCGGGTAAGGTGGTACCGTGCTTTTCTACGGCTCCGGCTCCGGCATCGACGATTTCCCAGTCGACAACCACACCGGCGGCCGCCAGCACCTTGCGTGCGGCAGCCGTAACTTCCGGGCCTATACCATCGCCGGGAATCAGCGTAATGGTATAGCTTTTTTGCGGTGATTTTATTTTTTTATCCATTATTTTACCTTTATTTTGGTTTTCTGCAGTTTTTGCAGAGAATCGGTGACGGCATTTATTATGAGCGCTAAATTTACGAAATTATACCCAAATTAAAAATGAATGAAGCAGAATAATGAGCAACCGGTTTTACAGAAATATTGAATTGGCATTTATAATTACTATTTCTTTTTTCATATTTCTGTTCCTGTTGTATCCGAGATTCGAACCCGATCGGCAACCGGTTGTTTATTACTCGCCGGAAATCATTCTTGAAATTATCCCCCCAACCCTGCAAAGCAAAGTTAAAAAACCGCCACGTCCGCAAAAACCGGTAATTCCCGTTGCGGTTGACGATTTTGAAATGCTCAATGATATTGAAATTGAAAACAATGTCCCGGAAGGGGATTCCTCCTCTACGCTGGAATTTCCGCCGGGAGCCCCGCTGCCCTTCGTGCCGCGGCAAATTGTGGAAATCGTGCCGTCCACTCCTTCCGACAGCGAGGTAAAAGGAATTGTACGCCTGCTGTTAAAAATAAACACGGACGGCAGGGTTGTGAAAGAGAAAGTAATACAGGGTCGAGAATTGGGTACGGACATCGTTCAGAGTGCGATTCACGCGGCAAGACAAACGCAGTGGGAAAAGGCCCGGGTTCGCGGCAGACCGGTGCAATATTGGGTGGAAAAATCCTATCGCTTTGGTTTATGACCCCTGAGTAGAGTTGCATTAACCATAACAGCAGTAATTTTTTTTTTGCAGTCGGCTGACTAATCGACTAAATTAAATTTAATGACTTTTCGGACCGGTACAACAATAATCAACAATAGAATTAATTCCTGTGGGAATGGTACGCGATGAAGATACTCTTTCTGGCATTGCTGTCCTCTGTAATGATGATTTCCAAATTCGATTGCGGTTCTTCCCGTGGTTCGCTGGATCTGAAAAACATCCGCATTGAAAACATGCGCGTGGAAAAAATTTTCCCGGAAGGCGATATCCCGAAAAAAGTGTCGGTGATCTGGGAAAATGAAGATATCGATATTTCTTATTTGCCCGCAGGAGGCGGAGAAGAGCGGAAACCGATTCAGATATCCTTCGAAACCGATGATGGTTCTACTTTTACCGGTGACAACGGAATTCGCGCCTGGGTGGAAACCGGCGGCGCGCCGTTTCCCCTTTCCTGGACCGACATCGCGGAAATGAATGAAAAAACGCTCACGCAGTTAACCCTGGTCATTTCCGCCAGTCCCGTGAACAACGACATGGCCGATATGGTATATGTTCCGGGCGGTACCTTTCGCATGGGCAGCAAATGGGCCAAAGATGAAAAGCCGGTACACAGTGTAACGGTATCCGGTTTTTACATGGACAAGTACGAGGTCACCGTAGCCCAGTATGAAAATTTCTGCCGCTCCACGCGGAGGAGAATGCCACGCCAGCCGGTCTGGAATGACAATAACCATCCGGTGGTAATGGTTTCCTGGAAAAATGCGAGGGCCTACGCCAAATGGGCGGGTAAACGCCTGCCGACGGAAGCCGAATGGGAATATGCCGCACGCGGCGGCAGCAAAAACCTGGTATTCGCCTGGGGAAACACAAAACCGAAGGGAAAAAACGGAGACAATATCGCCGATGAAGCTATCCGCTCTGAAAAGAAAAACTGGGCCATCTGGAAGGGATTTTATGACGGTTTCGTCTACACCGCTCCGGTCGGTTCATTCTATGCCAATCCCTTCGGTTTGCACGATATGTCCGGCAACGTGAAGGAATGGTGTTCCGACTGGTATGCCAGCGACTGGTATTCCCGCAGTCCGGCCAAAGACCCGAAAGGACCAAAATCGGGAATCCGGAGGGTATTGCGTGGCGGCTCGTGGAATTACGGTCCGCGCAACCTGCGCCTGACCAAGCGCTTCCGCTATAAAGATACGCTGGTGCTCAACTACATCGGCTTCCGCTGCGTGAAAGATTGATCGCTATTGCCGAACAGGGCACATGGCGCTTTTCAGGATAGACACTGCTTTCATTTCCCCGGTTGATTCAATCTCAACCGTACAACTCGTTTCCCCGTTACGCCAGACATCCGCTTTACGGTGAACAGTTTTTTCACTGCCGTCGTCAAATTCAATTTTCAGATCAAACGGCGCCGGATAACGACCCTTTTTCTCAACCGTTATCCGCCAGGTACTTCCTTCCCGCTTCCGTTCGCTTATCCCGAAAGCTACGTATCCGAATTCGTAAAACCAGGGCCTGATCAGCCAGTTCAGATTCCTGCCGGTAACCCGGTTAACAGTGTAGAAAAAATCGTAGGGGGTGGGATGTTTGCCGTTCCAGCGAAACATGTACGCCTGCAGCGCGGTTTTAAATTCTTTTTCGCCGAGCAGGTCTTTGAGGATCAGCAGGAAGGTGGCGGTTTTGACATAGCTGTTCATGTGATACACCGGACGCTTTAAATATTCCGAGTGGGTAAAAATCGGGGTATCGGGATGATCCCCCGCCAGTTGTTCATATATTTCCCGGAAATAAAAATTTGCCTGTTCCGGCGCATCGATAGCGGAAGCGATCAGAAAATCTCCGAAACTGGCAAAGCCCTCGTCCATCCAGGCATAGGCCGTCTCGTTGATGCCCATGTAAAACGGGAAATAGGAATGAAATATCTCGTGTGACGTAAGTTTGATCACATAATGCGGATCGTCGAACGAAGCGTTGTTGACCATCATCGGGTATTCCATTTCATCGAGACCGTTAAACACGGTTTCCTGCGGGTAGGGAAAAGGAACTCCCGGAATTTCAGCGGACATGAAACCGATTGCCTGCCGGGCGATTTTCGCGACCTGATAAAAATCCTGCGAATCTTTGTTGAACGCTGCATCGATCAGCGTGCGACGACCGGTATTTTTGTCCACTACCAGGCTGCTCGCATCCCAGCAATAGTGATCGCTCAGGGCGAAAGCAACATCGGAAACGTTTTCGGCAGCAAAACGCCAGGTATTTCGGGGTGCGGCATTCGTAACCTGTCCCCCGGTGCATTCCGTTGAATCGATAATATGTACCATCGCATCTGAATTCAACGCTTTTTTATAACGCCCCAGAAACGGCTCGCGTAAAACTTCGGCGGCATTTTGCAGCATTCCGGTAGCCCAAACCACAAAATGACGCGGTACCGTTACCGATAATTCGAAATTACCGAAGTCGTTGTAAAACTCGGCAATTCCCGTATATTGAAAATCCGCCCAGCCGTCGATATCATCGTAAACGGCAATGCGCGGGAAGAAATAGGCTATGAACCAGCTGGTGGAATCCACCTGTCCGGTGCGCATGTGCGAATTACGGTTGGGAGTATACTGCCAGCTGATCTGCAGTTCTGTGACACTTCCCGGTGCAACGTCGCGAAACAGGCTCAGTGACAAACCGTCCCGCCGGTAGTGCATGTCTTTTTGCGACGCCGGATTCAGTGTATTGCCGTTCACTGAAATTGATTCGAGCAATACACCGTCGGTCTCATCGGACGGATCGACCGCAAATTCGCGGGGATTGCCCTTTTTGTACATATTGGGAAACAGCTGCAGCACCAGCGAGTCCAGCCGGTCGGGACTGTTATTGTAAAACTTTATGCTTTCCGTTCCGGAAACAATGCCGGCCCGCGGATCGAAATTTATGTCAATTTTATAGTCCGCCCGGTTCTGCCAGTAATTGGCTCCCGGTCTGCCGTCCCGCGAGCGGGTCTGTTTCAGATACGCCTGCCCAATATTGCGGGGAACATATAATTCCTGTGCAATAACCAGGGTTGTAATCGTCAACAGGAAAATAATCTGAAAAAATAGTCGTCTCATTTCGAACCTTTATTTTTTATTAATATATCGTTCTCCTTTTTCCAGCAGTTCCCCGGCCTCCGGCGAACTTTCCGGTTGCGAAACGATCTGCGCCGCTTTCTCGCGCAACAGATCGATCGCCTGGGGTGAATTCATTTGCTGCCATTCCTCCAGCGACCAGCCGGGCCAGACGGCGCTGTGCTGTGCCTGCATTTCGTGAAAATTCATCAGTGTTTGTTCGGATGAAAGAAAATTGCCGCCCGCACCGACCTGTCCCATTTCAGCCAGCAAAACTTCACGATCCACCGGTTTGAATCCAGCGGCAAATTGCCGTGCCCGGCGGATCACTTCATCGGCATAGATTACCAGCAACGGCGAATAGACGAGTGAATCAAAATTACCGCCGACGAACGGCGCCAGACCGACCTTACCGAGAACCGACGTCAGGTGATTGAACCACTGCGCTCCGGCGGCCGGAAGATCGGCGCCCCAGCCGTTGCCGCTGCCCGAAGTGCCGCAGTGCGGGATTCGGTAATAGTGCATCATTTCCGCGCAGGCCAGGTTCAGTAAAAAGGAATGCGGCGTAAATGCGGATACCATCGTCTGCATGTTGAATCCTGCCGGCAGGCTGCCCAGGATCACCGGCGTTCCCGGCTTCAGCAATTGCAGCACAACCAGCCCGCCCAGTAATTCGGCGTTCAGCAACGGCAGCGCCGCACCGGGCAGGATCGGGGCGGTGGCACCGGACATGCTGTAGTTGGAATAGATCAGCGGCAGTCCGGATTGTACGGCCAGTTGCATTTTTTCAAAGGTATCGCTGTTCAGTACAAGCGGGGTGACCGGATTTACGTATGGAAGAACGAACGGTTTCACGGCAAGATCACCCTGAAGGTATTCAAACAAATTCAATACCCTTCGCATCTGCCCTGCGTTCGAGGTAAGCAGCACCAGCGGTTTTTTGCTGTGTGCCAGCATTTCCAGTGCAACGAACAGTTCGCCCTGCCCCTCCGGGAGGTCTTTGGCAAAACCCGGCGTTGAAATAATATCAAAACTTTCCAGCCGGTCCGCCAGCAGGGTGGAAAGCCGTGCGTGGCTGCGGTTGAACGGTATGATTGCATCATCCTGCGGTTGCTGGTACCACAGGTTGGTCACTCCCGTACCGAAAACAGTTTGCCCGCTATCCGCGTCGCCCGGATTGAAAGCCGGGCTGCCGTCCCGCATGAAAACCGACAGCGATGCCGGTACGGAATCCAGCGCCTGCTCAACCAGTTGCACAGGGATT